>DFEM01000157.1 GCA_002369155.1 Lachnospiraceae bacterium UBA3802
CCGTTCCCAAGGATATGTACAAAGAGTCTATCGAAGGCAAGTTTGATTACAAGCATACAGATACATTCATGGGATTCCACTGCGGAAATACATGCTCCAAGAAGCTTGCATTCCATGAGATGAAGTATCAGATGATCATGGCGAGAGCACTTCCCATCGAAGTTACAAACGGAACACTCGAAGGAGACATCATCCCCGGAGATATCACATTCTTCAGACTTCAGTCTACAGCTGATGCAAAGATCAGAGCATATCTTGCAGAAGGTGAAGTACTTCCCGTTGCTACCAAGTCATTCGGTGGTATCGGTGTATTCGCTATCAAGGAAATGGGACGTTTCTATCGTCACGTGCTTATTGAGAAGAACTATCCTCACCACGGTGCCGTTACATTCGGTCATCACGGCAAGGCACTCTATGAAGTATTCAAATACATCGGAGTACCCATCGAGGATATCAACTACAATCAGCCCGCATCACTTCCTTATCCTACAGAGAATCCTTTCAAGTAAGATAATAAAGTTTAAATGCAAAAAGAACCCGGTGCCTTTGGCATCGGGTTCTTTTACGAAGAGGAATATATTATGAATCAAATCCGGAAAGAAGAATATTGTTTAAAACTCCCTCAAGATATTCCTGATTGCCGGAGACAGGAGTCTTAACATTTTTCAACTCACTTGCTCTTTGGGCAAGTTCCGCAAGAGTTGTTTCTCCGTTCCTGATTTTCTTGCCGAGATCCGAATCAAAGCTTTCATATTTCTTATCAACAAATCCTTCGATTCTGCCGTCTTCGATAAGCGCTGCAGCTTTAAGAAGTCCGAAAGCGAAGGAATCCATTCCGAGAATAAAGGCATGGAACATGTCTTCGTATGTATTGCTGGGACGTCTGTTCTTCGAATCGAAGTTGATACCTACGGGAAGGCCGCCGTTATTAACAATTTTTTTTACCCAACACTACCTTATCGGGATCGTAATACTTGAAAGCGAAAGCATTTTTGCTGTTTGGTCCTTCATATTTAATTTCAGGTATGTTTGTAAATATTTCACTCATTGAAAGTACCTCCTGTTATTTTGCTATAAGTTAGTTTATGCTAACCTAAAACAATTATACTCATTTTTACTGTTTCAGTCAATCAAAATAGTATTATCGGGAGAGAAGGGGGCACTTTTCACGTGGCACTTTACGAGCTTTTATGATAAAATTGTGGCGTATGAGAAAAGTTTTGAGATTTCTTGTAAAACCGATAGAAAAGTTTTTTAACAATCTTCGATTCAGACACAAATTTTTTGTGCTCTATTTTTCGTGCGTAATTTTACCGCTTATCGTTACCGACAGTATTATTTTGAATGCGGTTTACCAGCAGGAAATCAATTCCACGAAATACGACATGGAATATATTGCCGGCGTATATCAAAACTATTTCGAAAACATGTTAAGCAGCGATGTTACACTTGCCGAAAGTGTTAACATGAACCCCAAGATAAATGCCTTTGTCATAAAGGACTTCAAGACGGAGTATGATTTTTATGATGAATACACGCAGGTTATTTACGATTCGTTTTTGGAGACAACTTCGGGCTTAAACAGAAACAGTATCGTAATCTATGCCGACAATGAGTCGATTCTCGATTCGCAGTTCGTCAAAAAGCTTTCCAGGGTATATACCCAGAAATGGTATCAGGATTTTATAAAAAGCGACAGAAAAGACCTTATCAGCGCATATTACGACGTTAACGAAACAAGCGAATTCAGAAGCAAGAGAAAATTTTATTATATAAAAAGAATGGACTATGAAAGCGAGAGCGGAATCGGAAAACTCGTTGTAATCGGCCACGACTCGAGCACGCTTCAAAGCAATTTAAAGTCCTTCAATTCAAAGTATCCCGCATACGTAATCATCGATGATTATGTGGTATTCTCCACGCTCGGCGATTCCATCATCTACAGATCGCAGGTGGATCTGACCAACAAAAACAATGTTGTAAAGACCGTCAATATCGCGGGTGCAAAGGTTGATATCATAATCGTTAACGAAGAAAAGATTATCTCATCGGTTTTAAGAGACAACTGGCGGATTCTTTTATTCCTTATCTTCATTACGGTTTTCATCCCGTTTTTCATGCTTACTGTAATCGAGAATACGGTTACAAAGAGAATTACGGTTCTTGAAAATGCGTTCGGAAGCGAGAAAACCAATACATTTAATTCGATTAAGGATGTACAGGGCAGCGATGAACTTGCCTCCCTTATGAATAAATACAACAAGATGGTCGAAATCACCAACGAACTTGTAACCACCGTTTATAAGGATAAGATTAAGGAACAGGAAAGCGATATCGCCAGACAAAAGGCCGAGCTTCTGGCACTGCAAAGTCAGATAAATCCGCATTTTATGTTTAATGCGCTCGAGAGTATCAGAATGCATTCTCTTTTAAAGGGAGAGACAGAAACCGCGTCCATGGTCGACAAACTTGCCGTAATGGAGAGGCAGAACGTTGAATGGGGTAAGGATTTTGTTACGATAAAGAAAGAAATCGAATCAATCGAAGCGTATCTTGCTCTTCAAAGTTACAGATTCGGAGACAGACTTTCGTTTGACATCGATGTCGATGAGGACTGCGAACTTTACCTTGTACCTAAGCTTACCGTGGTTACATTCGTTGAAAACGCATGCGTTCACGGAATCGAATCGAAAGCCACTCAGGGTTGGATTTTCGTTCGTGTCTATAAAGGAGAAAAGGAACTTTTCATCGAAGTCGAAGATACCGGCGAGGGCATGAGTGAAGAGAAGGTCCTTGAAATGACCAAAGATATAGAGGAAGCTTCCATCGAAACCATTAAAAACAGAAAACATGTCGGTATTTTGAACGCATGCTTAAGACTTAAAATGGTAACCGGACACTCGGTTAAATTCGATATAGAGAGTGAAGCGGGAGTCGGATTAAGCGTAATTATCCGCATTCCATTTGACAAACTTAAGAAGGCTGTGGAGGATGAATGATGTTAAAAGTCATGCTTGTGGATGACGAGCCTTTTATTTTACAGGGCTTGAAGATACTGGTTGATTGGGAAAAAGAAGGGTATGAGATAGTTCATACCGCATCCAACGGAAAAGAGGCACTCGACTATTTAAAGAACAACGAAGTGGATTTAATCATTTCGGATATTCAGATGCCTGTTATGACCGGTTTGGAACTTCTTGAAAACATTCAGAAAAAGGGGATATCCAAGGCAAGATTCGCAATCCTTACGGGTTACGACGATTTTGCATATGCGCAAAGGGCCATTAAGTTCAACAGTATGGACTATATTTTAAAGCCCGTACAGAAAAAAGACATTCTTTCTCTTTTACGAAATGTTTCCAATCTCGACCGTGCCAACAAGGAGCAGGAAGACGACCGTCAAAAGATGGAAGATGCCTATCTTGCAAGAAACGTCATTGCGCTTATCAAAGGAAAATTTGACGATAACAATCTCGAATATGTAAAGAAACACATGCAGCTTTCCGGAAAGATAAGATATGTCGATATCGAGATAGCCGGTGAATATCATGAAAACGAAGAAGACGATTACGACGCAAGAGTTCTTCAGCACCAGCTCCATTCCGTCTGCCGTGAAGTTCAGAAAGAAAACATCAATCATTTTATTTTTGACGTATCCTATGACGAATCCAGCTATGATGTAGGATTTATATACTGTGACAACATGGCTACAAGATACGATATGAGCGACATTGACTTTTTTGAGAGCATGATTAAAAAGATTGAGGGCGTGCTTTTAAAACCCGTCAGAATGATCTGCGGAAAAAGGGTTAACGACATTTCACAGATAGCCAAGTCGTACAGCTCCTGCAGAATGCTTAACAGTATCAAAGGATTTCACAACGAAAAAAGAGTATATATCTACGAGGATGAAGTTCAGATTGAACAAAAGAGTGCATATCTTTGCAAGAAAAGTCTCGATGAATGTATCGCCGCCATAGAAAAAAATGAGAAAGACCAGATTGAAAAAAGCGTGGAAAAACTCTACGAGGAAATCACGAATGTCGGAGAGAATTACAACCTCGCAAACTTGAACATCAACTACCTTCTCTTCCAACTCATTCATCTTGCGAGCGAGCAGGATGACAATGTCAATCAGGAAGAAGTCATCCAGTATATTTCGGAAAACTCTTTCGAAGAGACGCTCTCGAGAGGTTCAAGCCAGCACCTTAAAAACTTCGCCCTTCAGTATGCCGATTACCTCATGAGCTTAAGAAAGAATGTCTCAAGAGGCATTCTCTCAAGCATCGAAAAAGATATCGCGGAGCATTATGCCGAGAATATTTCCTTAAGAAACCTGGGCGAAAAATATTATATGAACAGTTCATATCTCGGACAGGTTTTCAGAAAGAAATACAATGTTTCTTTTAAGGATTACTTAACGAATATCCGAATCAACGAAGCGGCCAAGCAGCTTATCATGACCGACAAGAAGATTAACCAGATTGCGGAAGAAGTCGGATACATGGACTGCGATTATTTCATCAGAAAATTTATCGAAATCAAAGGCTGCACGCCTTCGAAATACAGAAAGAACAATAACCTTCAGTAGGGAAAAGATATGAAAAACATAGCCATAATCACCGCCAGGGGCGGAAGCAAAAGAATACCGAGAAAAAACATCAAGGATTTCCTCGGAAAACCCATCCTTGCATATTCGATAGAAGCTGCAATCAAATGCGGAATGTTTGATGAAGTCATGGTCTCGACAGACGATGAGGAAATCGCCGAAATTGCAAGAAAATACGGAGCAAAAGTTCCTTTTTTCAGGAGTGAAAAAACGAGCAATGATTTTGCAACGACCAATGACGTGCTTCTCGAAGTCATAGATGAATATGAAAAAAGAGGCGAGAAATTCGATTACGGCGTATGCATCTACCCGACCGCACCTTTTGTGACAGGAGAGAGAGTAAAGGATGCATTGGAAAAATTCATCGAAAGCGGTGCCGATTCGTTAATCCCCGTGGTTCAGTTTTCATACCCTCCGAAGAGGGCCATGGTTATAAGGGATGAGAGACTTGTATTCGAATATCCCGAATTCATGGATTCAAGATCGCAGGATCTTGAAAAAGAATATCACGACGTCGGACAGTTTTACTGTTTTAAAACAGAAGCATACAAAAAGAACAAAAAACTCATGCTCGGAAACATACTTCCCTATGTAATCGACGAGATGGAAGTTCAGGACATCGATACCGAGTCTGACTGGAAAATCGCCGAGATTAAGTACCGGCAGCTTCATTTGTAAAAAGGAAAAAAGATGAAAATACTTCTTACAGCCATCGGAAAAAGAGTGGAATTAATCAAACATTTAAAGACCAAATTTACGGTAGTCGGTGCAGATTGCAGCGAACTAAATCCCGCAAGGTATTTTGTCGACAAATTCTGTCTTATTCCGAGAGTCAATGAGGATGATTATATCCCCTCGCTCTTGAGAATATGCAAAGAAGAGAAGATTGACTGTCTGATTCCGCTTCTTGAAAACGAATTTCCGATTCTGGATTCGGCAAGAGATGAATTTAAAAGAAACGGGACCACACTGATTTTATCCGACGGCGCAATTCTCGATATCTGCAAGGATAAAAAGAAAACATCCGAATTCTTTGAAAAATATTCAATTCCCTCACCCATTTCATACAAAGAGGAAGAATATGCAAATCAAAGTGCACTCAAATTCCCCGTCATCGTAAAACCTGCAGACGGCATGGGAAGCGCAAATGTATTTTGCTGCAACGATTCCGAAGATTTAAAACATGCTTTGAAAAAAGTTTCGAATCCGATTGTTCAGGAAAAGATTGACGGAACCGAATATACCATGGATGTCCTTTCCGATATGTCGGGAAATGTTATATATGCGGTTGCAAGAGAAAGAATTGAAGTTATAAACGGTGAAGTAAACAAAAGCAGAGTGGTTTTGGACGACGGTATAATCAAGCTTTCAAAGGATGTAATGGAAGCGTTAAACAAAGAGGGAAGCGCTGTAGGTCCGTTCACGCTTCAATGCTTCAAAAAAGAAGACGGTTTGCTTTGCATGCTTGAGATAAATCCGAGATTCGGCGGAGGAGTTCCGCTTTCGTTTGCTGCCGGTGCGGATTATGCCGGTGCGCTTTCTGATATTCTTGAAGGAAGGAAACCGGAAGTTAATGAAATAAAAGAGATTACGATGCTTAGATACACGGAATCCGTTTTTGTATAAAAGATATGGTTACAGGGGACTTATTTAAAAAATTACTCAAAGGAAAGACAATTGCCGTCGGCGCAATTGTTTCTTTTCTGATTTCATATTCCCTGTTTTTCGGATTCTTATGCGACAGACAAATTACAGGGTTTAAGGCATATTACCCCTTTGTATTTATACTTGTGTGGGCAGCGGCTTTCCTGCTTTGTGTTCTCTTGTGGGCTTTAATCGACAGGATAAATCTTAAAGTATCAAAGAAAGACGAAAAGGCAGAGGAAGAAATCGGGGCAAAAAAGAAAATTACGCTTTTCTTTGTGTCGGCAGTACTTATTTTTGCCGCATGGGTACCATGCCTCCTTGCTTCGTGGCCCGGATTCTTTTCGTACGATGCCTCCAAGGAATTTGTTCAGATCTGGTATCCCGAAGTCCCGATTTGGGGAAGAATATCAATCATTCATTCCGCGCTTTTATTGCTTTGCTGCAAAACAGGCAATAAATTATTCGGAGATTTCAATTCGGGGATAGCCCTCTTTTCGATAATCCACATGCTCCTCGGGGCATTTGTTCTGGCATATGAAACGGTATTTTTATATGCGCTTAAAAGAAAGAAGTATATTTATTTCGTTTCCGTATGCTACTTTATGTTCGCACCCGTGATTGCCCTTTTTTCGGGATGTTCAAACTCCACGATTTTCGGAAGCCTTCTGGCGACTATTTTGATGCTTCGCTTTTACGAAATTTTCTGCCTGGATTCGCTTAAAGAAAAAAGCATTGCACGAAAGATTGCAGGTTATGCGGGGTTTGCGATTCTTGCTATACTTACATGTCATATAAGATCGTCTTTTTCTTTTTTGTTTTCGTTAATGACGGTTAATGTACTCGTCAAAAAAATAAAAAAACCGCAGAAAATCATATACATGGCTGCAGTGTTTATAATGATTTTTGCCTTTAACAAGGGAATTGTCAGACTCGTCAACGCAGAGAATCCTCCGGATTCCGAACTTTTCAGCATTCCCGTGCAGCAGCTGGCAAACGTATATGTAAAAAACGGAGAAGCGGCTTTTAGCGAAGACGAAAGCGAAGTTCTTTTTAAGTATTTCGCAAAAGGGCATTTTGATTTTTACTGCCCCTGGTGTGCCGATGCGATTAAACTCGGATTAAATGATGAAGAGTTTGAAAAAAGACCGGGAGATTTCTGGAAACTCTGGATAAAAAAAGGCGTCAGATATCCGTTTGAATATCTCGAAGCATGGAATTATCTGACGTATGAGGCATGGTATCCGTTTTGTGTTCCGGACGGATATACCAGGCGCAATTACATAGAATCGGATTATACGAGCGATTATTTTAAGGTGAATTTGGAATCTCCGGCTGAACTTGACAGCAAAATCCCCGCTCTTTACGAGGCGATAAGAAGATTTTCAACGGAAACAAGGATTTATAAGATTCCAGTTATAGGGCAGATTTGTACAATCGGATGGCAGTATCTTTTCCTGCTGTTTACACTGGGATATCTCTTCCGTTCAAAGAGGAAGGAACTTCGATTCATAAATGCTGCAAATCTTGCTTATTTTGCGATGATGCTTTTTGCACCGCTTGTTTTGGTAAGATACCATCTTTTGATGTTTTATCTGTTCCCGCTTACTCTGGCAAGCATGTTTGGGAACCAGGCTGATTTTGAAAAAGGAGAGTAAAGGCCCTGATGAAATTATCGGACGAAATAAAAGCATACATATTTGATCTCGACTATACTCTTTTTGACGAAATGCAGTTTTTTAAAGCCGGAATGAGAGATGTCGGCGAATACGTGTTCAAAAAATATAATATTCCCGCAAAAGATGTGTATGAGTTTTGCGTGGATTCCGTCAAAAAAGAAGGAAGAGGAAAGACTTTCAATCATCTTATCGAGAGATATTCGCTTGACGAAGATGTAAAAAAACTGGTGGAAATTTACAGAAACACACGTCCCTCGCTTGAACTTTACGATGATGCAAAAGAAGTTATGGATGCTATAAAAAAAGAAGGAAAGCTCATCGGAATAATAACGGACGGAAATGCCGCGGTACAGGAAGCGAAGGTCAGGCTTCTCGGGCTTTTTGACATAATTGATGCACTTATCCTGCCGGATGCTCTGGTTATCAACGGGGAAACACATTTTACCAAACCGAATCCGGTTGTATATGAAGCATGTCTTGAGAAACTCGGGGTAAAACCCGAAGAAGCGGTATATATAGGAGATAATCCCTTAAAGGACTTTGTCGGTGCAAGAAGTCTTGGCATGAAAACCGTACAGATTCAAAGGAAGAACGGCATGTTTGAAAACTGTGAAGTCAAAGAAGGCTACGAAGCGGACTTTGTGACAGAATCGCTTATCGAACTTTTATAAACAAACCGAATCAATATCGATATGCAAAAAAGGCATATCGGGAAAGAAAGAATATGAAAGAAATAGTAATTGACGGCAAGAAAATAGGCGGAGACAATCCCGTATTTATCGTGGCGGAGATGTCTGCCAATCATAACGGAGATTACAACCGTGCAGTGGAAATCATGCATGCGGCCAAAGAAGCGGGAGCCGATGCGATAAAAATCCAGACATATACGGCGGATACGATTACGCTTGATTCCGACAAACCGTATTTTAAGATAACGCAGGGTACGCTTTGGGACGGAAGGACGCTTTACGATCTTTATAAAGAAGCGTATACGCCCTGGGAGTGGCAGGCGGATCTTGCAAAAGAAGCAAAGAAAATCGGACTTACGTTTTTCTCGTCGCCTTTTGATTTTACGGCAGTTGATTTTCTTGAGGAACTGGATGTTCCCTGCTATAAGATAGCTTCATTTGAAATAACGGACATTCCTTTAATAAAGAAGATTGCCAAATTACAAAAACCCGTGATTTTTGCCACGGGAATTGCATATAAAGACGATATCAAGCTTGCGCTTGATACCTGCAGGGCGGAAGGAAACGATCAAATCATTTTACTTAAGTGTACTTCCGCATACCCCGCGCCCTTTGAAGCCGTCAATCTTGAGATGATTCCGTATCTGGCCGGCGAATTCGACTGCATAAGCGGTTTGTCGGACCATACGATGGGATATTCTGTGGCAATCGCTTCGGTTGCCAAGGGAGCAAAGCTTATAGAGAAGCATTTCACGCTTTCGAGAGCGGACGGCGGAGCGGATTCGGCATTTTCGATGGAACCCGAAGAATTCCGTCAGATGTGCACAGGCGTTCGTCAGGTGGAAAAAGCTCTCGGAAAAGTCGGATTCGATTTATCCGAAAAGCAGATTAAGGAAAGAGAACACACGCGAAGCCTTTTCGTATCAGCCGACATAAAGGCGGGAGAGGTGTTCAGCGACAGGAATATAAAATCCGTTCGTCCCGGTTACGGACTTCATACAAAATATTACGAAGAAATCCTAGGAAAGACGGCTCTCTGCGATCTGACACCCGGCACTCCTCTTGACTGGAAGTACATAAAAGGCTTTGAAAACAGGGAGAACACGGACTGCCCCGCAGGAGTAAAATCTTAATAAAATTAAGAAAAAAGGACAAAATACCCTATAAAATACGGTCGTAAAAAGCGAACTATATTTTATAGGGTTTTTTTTAGAATTTTATAGGGTTAACAAAAAAAATATCAAAAGTATAATTGGAAGTACGATTAGCCGTATTGACGGTATAGTTTTATAGGAGGTAAAAAAATGAAAATGAAGAAATTCATTGCACTCGGCATGGCTGGTATGCTCAGTGCGGCAACATTGGTTGGCTGTGACAACGGTACTACACCTGTTACACCCCCCGAAAACAATGGTGGCGGAGAAGTTTCCAACAACGGCGGCGGTGAAGAAGGCGGCGATGTTACAACTACTACTACCGAATATGCAGATGATGAGATCATTGATATGACAATGTTCGCTGCAATGCCCGGTTCCGAAATCAATGACGGAAACGACATTCAGGAAATCATCGCAAAGAAGACCGGTGTTAGAGTTAAAGAGACATGGCTTACAGGTCAGACAGCTTCAGAAGCAGTTGGTTCTATCCTTGCTTCAGGAGATCTCCCTGATTTCATCGATGGTGGTGACGGTATGAAGGAACTTTACGAGGCAGATACACTCGTAGCTTGGGATCCTTATATCGAGAAGTATCCTAACCTCAAGGAACTCTACTCAGATTATGAGTGGGATATGTTCCGTCAGGACGATGGAAAGATTTACTGGGCTAACGTATTCAACAATACTTACGGTGAGTCTAAGGCTACAGGTCATAACGACGAAGCTTTCTGGATTCAGGTAAGAGTTCTTGAGTGGGCAGGATATCCTGAAATCAAGACTCTTGACGAGTACTTTGATCTTCTCGAGAAATACTATGCTGAGAACAAGTCTTTCACAGATGCTGAAGGCAACACAATTAACATTATCCCTTACACAATCCTTTGTGATGACTGGAGATACTTCTGTCTTGAGAACGCCGGTCAGTTCCTCGATGGTTATCCTAACGATGGTTCTGTAATCGTTGATCCTAAGACAATGAAGATCGTTGACTACAACACAACACCTACTTCAAAGGTATACTTCCAGAAGCTTAACGAAGAATACAACAAGGGTATCGTTGATAAAGAGTTCGCTACACAGACATACGATGAGTACATTGCAAAGCTTTCTACAGGTGCTGTACTTGGTATGGTAGACCAGAACTGGGACTTCAACTACACAGTTACTCCTATCTTCGCTACATCAGGTTTAGCTGACCTCGGTTGTGAATATGTTCCTTTGGGACTTATGGCTGATGGCGTTACAGAGCAGAGATGGCATACATATGGTGATACAGTTAACCAGTCTTCAGGTTGTGCAGTTACAACAAGCTGCGAAGATCCTGACAGAGCATTCCAGTTCTTAAACGACATCCTTAACCAGGATATTCATGATCTTCGTTTCTGGGGTGTTGAAGGCGTTGACTACTTAGTAGATGAAGACGGCTTATACTACAGAACACAGGAAATGAGAGACCAGCTTAACGACACATCTTACAAGGCATCTCACGTATGTAACTACTCATACATGCCTCAGTGGTTAGGAACAAGCAGAGACGGTAAGAACGCTATGCAGCCCGCAGAGCAGGCTTCAGAGTTCTACGCAGGTCTTTCAGAGCCTCTTGCAAACTGCTTCAAAGCATACAATGCAGGTGGTTATCCCGACATGATCGGTTCCGTCGAAGAAGATGTTAATGCTACACATCCTTGGTTCCCTATGTGGTCTTGGTCAAACGAACTTAACAACGACACACCCGGTGGTGTTGCTTGGGGTAAGATGGGCGAGACAAAGCACAAATGGCTTCCTAAGGTAGTTATGTCTTCTGATTTCGAATCAGATTGGGCTAAGTACATGGATGCTTACAATGCTTGCAAACCTGAAGATTTCCTTAACGAAGCTCAGGGCGTTCTTGATGATCGTATGGCAGCATATGAAGCTAACAAGTAATGCAAACATCTTGTAAAAAGAATTAAATTAAGAAATGGCAACCATGGTTGTTTTAGCTGTGGTTGCCATTTTAAAAGAAAGGGAGGCTCTTACAATGGCATACGAGGATCAGAATGTCAACTCCGGAGCAGCGGAGACAGATAATTTTTCCCAGGCCGAAGTAACTGAAGCGGCGGGAGAAGTTGCCGCTGAAGCATATGAAGTTGAAAACTATGCTAGAGAAGCATATGAACACAAATCAACGCTCGATGACGAGCAGATAAAGAAATTATCTAAGAAGAGAATATCAAAAGGTGAGTTAAAGAGACAGTCGGTTCTCCTCATCATCGGTTTAATATTTGTATTATATGGATTGTTATTCTACTATCTTCCTCTCGGCGGATGGATTATGGCATTCCAGAACTATAAGATTAAAACAGGTTTACTTCATTCGAAGTTTGTTGGTTTCGACAAATTCAAATTTATGTTTGAATTTGACACATTTGAGTATGCACTTGAAACATCAGGAAATGTTTTCAGCGCATTTAAGACATGGATTAACAATGTTGTATTCGTAAGAACAATCCGTAACACAATCGGTATGGGTGCTCTTAACCTTGTTACAACATTTATTATGGCAATTGTATTCGCCATCTTGCTTAACGAAGTAAAGAATAAATTCGGAAAGAGATTGGTACAGACAATTTCGTACTTACCTCACTTCCTTTCATGGATTATCGTTTGTGGTATCATTCACGATTCACTTTCAAGCACAGGTATCGTTAATGATGTATTGAGATTCTTCCATATCGTAGACGACAGCTACAACTTCTTCGCCCACCCGCTGTGGTTCTGGCCGATAGTTGCCTTCTCGAATGTATGGAAAGAGACCGGTTGGAACGCAATTATCTATCTTGCAGCCATTACAGCTATCGATCCTTCACTTTATGAAGCAGCTGAAATCGACGGTGCAGGCAGATGGGCTAAGATCAGATACATCACTCTTCCCAGTATTGCTCCCACAATCGTTATCCTTCTCGTAATGAATATCGGTAACCTTCTTAATGCAGGTTTCGAAGTACAGTACTTACTCGGTAACGGTCTTGTACAGGACGTATCACAGACCATCGATATCTACGTTCTTAACTGGGGTGTTGGTCAGACCGACTACTCACTCGGTACCGCAGCAGGTATTTTCAAGAGTGTTGTTGCTATCATTTTGATTGTGGTTGCAAATACCATAGTTAAAAAATTAGGTCAGGAAAGTTTGTTCTAGGAGGGAGAGAAGAAGATGAAAGTAAAAAAAGACGAATTCGCTCTCAACTATGGCGACTCTCATGGCGGAAAAGAACTGAGTGCGGAAGAAATCAAAGCATTAAAAAAGATGGCTCACAAGCATACCAAGAGAATGGATGGCTGGGGCTGGGCATTCGTAATTTGCAATACGATATTCCTTGTTTTATTTACATTGATAACACTTTATCCCGTTTTGAATACCGTAGCATATTCGTTTAACGACGGTCTTGATGCGGTAAGAGGCGGTATCTATCTTTTACCCAGAAAATTCTCACTTGAGAGCTATTCAAAGGTATTAAAGATTCAGGGATTCCTTGTAGGTGCGAAGATTACTGTTTTAAGAACACTTCTCGGAACATTAACATCCCTTGTTGCAAACGCATTGCTTGCATTTATCATAAGCCGAAAGAGATTCCTTTTCAGATCTTCTCTTTCACTTTTCTGGGTAATCACAATGTATGTTAATGGCGGTATGATTCCTGTTATGTTACTCTTTAAGTACTTGGGACTTACCGGTACATTCTGGGTATACATTATTCCCGGTATGGTCAGTGCATTCAACGTAATGGTTTTAAGAACCTACATGGAAGATCTTCCGGACGAACTGGAAGAATCCGCACAGCTGGACGGTGCGGGATATATCACGATTTTCATCAAAATTATATCTCCGCTTTGTAAACCCGTTTATGCAACCATCGCGTTGTTCGTAGCAGTATGGCAGTGGAACTCATGGTTCGATGCAATGCTCTACAACCGTATGAAATCCGAATATACAACATTGCAGTACGAATTGATGAAATTGCTCAATTCGGTTATGCAGCAGAGCGGAAGTGCAAACGGTAATAACACGACAACAACATCCAAGCAGGTAACACCTGTCAGCGTAAGATCCGCAGCTACTGTTGTTACCATGGTACCTATCATCTGTATCTACCCTTTCTTACAGAGATATTTTGTAACCGGTCTTACAATCGGTGGCGTAAAAGGTTAACCAAATTTCAAAAAATATATTTGAACCGCTTCGGAACTGCTATTCCGAGGCGGTTTTTTCTCACAAAATTCACATTTGTCGGATTGATAAAATTTTGGGATATATGATATAATTCCCGAGTACCAAAGAAGCTTGAAAGGTTTCATTTATGAATATTTTTAAATTTGAAAGCCCGGTAATGCAGTTTATCGGAAAAGTGGCTGATTTTATATTGCTTAATCTGCTGACGCTTGTATGCAGTTTGCCCATTATTACATTCGGTGCCGCATATACGGCAAAATACTATGTTTCAATGAAGATAGTAAGAGGCGAGGAAGGCACGCTTTTTAAAGCTTATTTCAAAGCGTTTAAGGATAATTTCAAACAGGCCACCATTATTTGGATAATCCAGCTCTGGGTTCTTGTATTGCTTGCTGTGGACTGGCTTTGGATTTACAACAAGGGATTTAAAAATGTTCACGAAATTTACCTTTTGGCACTGGCTTTGCTTACATGTTTCGTAATATTTATTACCGCGACCATTTTTCCTTTCATAGCCAGATTTGATATGACCATAAAAGAGGCATTTAAGGGAGCAGCAATCTTTTCGTTCCTTTATTACATTAAGCTTTTGCTTATACTTGCACTTGAAATCATTACAATTATTGCATGTATTTGGTATGCTTCATGGCTTCCCGCAATTCTTTTGTTCGGAACAACTACCGCATTCTATTTTATGAATCTTACACTCATAAAAGGTTTCAAGAAACTTGAAGCCAGAATTGATACGGAGAGCGCCGAAGAAAAGAGTGAGCAGGCAGAGGGTGAGAGCGAAAACGAAGAGAGCAAACTCGGAGATACTCTTGTTATAAGACCTGACGAACACAGTATCAAAGGAAAGTTCGAGGCGGAGAAACAGACATTCAAAGAGCTTACGTTTAAAGAGAAGTTGACATTCATCAAGGATTACTATCTTCTTAAGATTATTCTCAGTGCGGCAGTTGCTTTCTTTGCACTCTGGTTTATATACGATGCATTTTTGACAAAGAAAGAGATGATATATTCGGGCGGACTTTTATTCTGTACGGTATCCGAAGAAGGAAGAGAATATCTTGTCGATGACTTCTTTGATGAAATGGCTACGAATAAAAGAAAGCAGCAGGTCAACCTGTCGGAAGATTTGACCATGACACTGGTGGAAGGTCAGGAACTTAAGACGGATCCTTCGCAGGATCAGCTTTTATTCCCGATGATAGTGGCAGGATATTACGATTATTTCCTGATTGATGCGAAATTCATCGATCATTATATTGAACTTGACTGCTTTAAAGATATGACTTCATTCGCCGATATGTATGGCATACCGGAAGAAGACAGATATGTGTATGTTCCCGAAGAAGAGGGAGATTTATCTGAGGCAGATTTGACAGAAAAAGAAATTTCTGCTATAAAACTACCGGAAGAGGTTTGTGAGAAAATCGGTGTTTCGAGTTTGAGCGGTGAGGGAGTCTACCTTGCGCTTATCGTGAACAAAAAGCCGGATGAAACAGACGATGCTTTCATGCAGCATGTTTTTGGGGATTAAAACAGACTGCATATTTTAGGGGAATTCATTAATTTACGGGTAAAGTTGGGAGAATCTTTGAATCGGTAACGGGGCGAACAATACAGGAAAGAAAACCGATTATGAGTAAAAACCAAAAAAGAAATACCGAAATAAATGAAAAGACACCGCTTCTTGTGATAGCGGGACCCATGTTTTTCGAGATGCTTCTCGGAATCATGCTTAATAATGTCGATACGCTTATGCTTAGTCACTATGACGAATATGCGGTCGGCGCGGTTGGCAATGCCAATCAGATAATGTTTATGGTAAACATTCTTTTCAACATTATCGCAACTGCGACAAGCGTGGTTGTGGCTCAGTATCTGGGCGCAAAAATGTATGAAAAGATGAATATGATATATTCGCTTGCGGTTATTTTCAATGCGACATTCGGAATCCTTTTAAGCGGTCTCATCGTATTGGCTAACCCTGTATTTATGGCATTTCTGAAAATTTCGGATGAAATGCGTTCCTATGCCATGACTTATATCTATATAGTCGGCGGCGGAAGTTTTCTTATGGCGATGTATAACGTTCTTATACAGATTCTTCGCTGTAACGGTTATCCCAAGATCGGAATGTATATTTCAATTGCTGTCAATGTCATCAACATAGGCGGTAACTATCTTTTCCTCTACGGCGGATTAAAGCATCTAAACATGGGTGTTGCAGGCGTTGCAATTTCCACCGTAACCGCCAGATTAATCGCTCTTGTTGCTGCATTTGTATTCTTCTATGCAGCGAAAATCGGAAAGATTGCCATCAAATACATTCGTCCCTTCCCGTTTGATCAGCTTATGAAAATGATAAAGATAGGTCTCCCTTCGGCAGGTGAGAACCTTTCATATACCATGTATCAGATGTGCCTTTTGTCTTTTGTTAACGGAATGGGCAACGATTCGGTAAATGCGAGAGTTTACTGTAATTCGCTCATATCCTTTGCGATGGTTTTCTCCAATTCCTCTGCGATGGCAACCCAGATAATAACGGGCCATCTTGTAGGCGCAGGCAAAGAAGAAGCAGCCTATAGGAGAGTATTTAAGACACTTCTTGTATCGATGCCAATAACCATAGCACTCGCTTCCGTAAACCGAATCATCTGTCCTTATACATTAAGGATATTCACGAATAATGAAAACATAATCGCTCTTGGCTGCATGATAATGCTTGTGGATATTTTTGTCGAGATAGGCCGTTGTCTTAACATGACATTTATCTGTTCGTTAAAAGCCGCCGGCGCATATTTATTCCCTTTGATTGTGGGACTTTTCACGATGTGGGGATTGGGATTGACGCTCGGATACACATTCGGTGTGCTGCTTGGCATAGGAGTTGCCGGAATCTACATGGGCACTGCAACCGATGAGTGTGTAAGAGGCCTTATTGTAATGTATTACTGGTACAAAAAGAAGTGGTACGGAAAGGCAGTTGTTGAGAAAAACAAAAAAGAAATCAGTCAGTCTGAGAAGGAAGAGAAACAATAAACGTACTTCCTTTGTTGAGAGCACTTTCGACGGAGATGCGGCCACCCATCATCTCGATGATTCTTTTGACCAAAGAAAGACCGAGGCCGTTTCCCGCCGTTGCATGGGAAGAATCTCCCTGATAAAATTTTTCGAAAATATGATTTCTGGTAGCATCGTCCATGCCAATCCCGTTGTCGGAAACCGCGATGTAAATCGCATCGTTGGCAGGGTGACACTTAACCGAGATTGTGCCGCCTTCACCCGTAAATTTGACGGCATTTGAAAAAAGATTCATCCAAACGTGATATAAAAGATCTTTATTTTGATAATATTCTATTTCATCAAGATCCATGTCTATGGTGATATTCTTGGCACTCCATTGTTCCTCCATAAGAAGCATACAGGTTCGAAGCTGCTCATCGAGGCTGAAATTCTCCTTGTCGGATACTATTTCCTGAGATTCGAGTTTTGAAAGCAAGAGAACGTTCGAACTCATATTTGCGAGATGTTCGCTCTCATCGAGAATGATTTTGGCAAATTCTTTTTGCTGTTCGGGAGTAAGGTCTCCTTTGTAGAGCTGGTTGGCAAAGCCCCTGATTGAAATAATAGGGGTTTTAAATTCATGGGAGAAATTGTGTATGAAATCATTTCGAAAGATTTCCGTTGAAGAAAGCTCCTGTGTCATATCTTCAAAGGACTCAACCAATGTACCGAGGTCGGTTCTCTCGGTAAAAATATTGGTAATTCCTTCCGTGTTGATATTGTAATTGCCGTCGCTTACCTGTTTCGTGAGCTTGGTAAGCTTTCGAAGAGGCGTAAACACGTTTCTGTTTATAACGATAGAAAGAGCTGATGAAGAGACGTATGAAAAAATCAAAACTATGATGGTAAGCTTAAGAGGCGTGATTCCGAGTCTGTCTTTAAGCGGAGTCTGATAAAGAATCATCATTATGCCGCCCGCAAGCACATTTGATACGGTAAGGGCGAAAATCATAAAAAAGCTGATTCGAAAGATAATGCTTTCTATCAGCTTTGTAAATAAATTGATTATTGCGTTTATCAGTTTTCTGAATTGCTTTCGCATTACTAATCCTTTTTGACGGCTTTATAACCGAGTCCTCTTACGGTAACTATCTCAAAATCCTCATTTCCTTTGAATCGGTCTCTCAAGTGATTGATATGAACATCCACCGTACGTTCTTCGGACTGAGTCTCCGAATCCCAGAATTCTTCCATGAGCTGCTTTCTCGTAAAGGTCTTGTTGGGATACGAGAGAAGCTTGAAAAGAAGCTGAAATTCTTTTCTCGGAAGTTCGTATTCGGTATCATTCTCACGAACGAGAAAAGAATCGTAAAAAAGAGTTGTGTTGCCGATCACGAGTTCATGTTCGGCAGCTATGTGAGCTCTTCTTAAAAGAGCCTGAATTCGAAGAAGCAATTCAACCTCGTCAATGGGTTTTATCATGTAATCATCGGTGCCTGTAAGGAACCCTTTTCGTATGTCTTCCTGACGGTCCTTTGCCGTTACCATTATTATCGGAACCTGTGAGCCCGAGTTTCTTAATACTCTGGTGAATGTGATTCCGTCCATAACGGGCATCATAAGGTCCAAAAGAATCAAATCGATGTGATTCTCATCGACCATTTTAAGGCCTTCTTCGCCATTGGAAGCGTGCAATGTTGAGTAACCGTTTTGAGTAAGTACGACTTCCATGAGCCTTGCCGTATTCTTATTGTCTTCCACGATCAGAATGGTGAACAATTTATTTCCTCGATTATAATTTACAAATTAATTATTCGTCGTATTGTCAGAAGCAGGCTTGTTTTGCATTGAAGGGATGTTTAAATATCTTACAATCTTCATGCTGGCATTCTTGATGAATTCTTCCTTACGAAGCTTAACAACGGCGATACGCTTAAACATCGGTCTCTTGTTGTTGATCTTTTCCTTAAGTGCTTCGAAGTATTCGACATTGTCGAAATAATCTTCTTCGGGATATATTTCGGCAACGATTTTGCCGTCTTCGTCGTATACGAGTACCTCACGAACCTGAGGATCTCTTGCGATATTTTCCTCAAGCTCTTCAGGTGAGAGGTTTTCACCGTTAGAAAGGATGATTAAGTTTTTCTTACGTCCCGTTAAAACGATGAAGCCCTGGTCATCAACGAATCCCAAATCGCCGGTATGATACCATCCGTCCTGAATGGCAGCAGCCGTTGCTTCCTCGTCCTTGTAATATCCCTTCATGACATTGTCGCCTTTAAAGAGAATCTCACCTTCATCGGATACTTTGACTTCCATACCGGGAACAAGTTGTCCGACGCTTCCGTCTCTGTGGAAGAAAGGTCTGTTAACTGCGGTACAGGGTGAACACTCCGTGGTTCCGTATCCGTTTAATATTTCGATACCCCAAGTTCTGAATTCTTTTACATACATGGGATCCAAAGCGGCACCGCCGCAGATGATGTACTGAAGGTTACCGCCGAATACTTTGTGGATTGCGGCGTAGGATTTTTTACGTACGTCAACACCGGTCTTTAAGAGAAGGTCGGTGGAAGCCATAAGGCCTTTAATGGCGGTTGTTTTGCCCTTTTTGTCGATTTCTGCCCAAATCTGCTTATGGAAGAATTCGACAAACATGGGAACCAGAAACATGGTCTGGGGTTTGAAGTCTGCCATATTCTTTTTAACATACTTGGGACTCTTGTTGATATATATTGTCTGGCCGTAGTGCATAACCATGAAAATGCCGACGATAAGTCCGAAAGCATGATGGAAAGGAAGCACTGCGAGCACCGGTCCGTCGAGCTTGAAGAGCTGACAGGTACGGTTTATTTCAAAAGCTATATTGCGGTTTGTAAGCTCAACACCCTTGCTCTTTCCGGATGTACCCGAAGTAAAGAGGATGCAGGCTGTATCGTCCGGTTCCACTTTATACTGAAGGAATTCCGTGTTTTTCTCTTTTAAAAGCTTTCTTCCTTCGTAAAGAATCGTATCGAATGTGCCGAGGTCGTATACTTTTTTAACGCTTTTGGGATTGACCTTCTCAACGTACTGATCGGTAACGAAAGCATAATCGCATTCGCCCAAGTTTATAAGGGTTTCGATCTCTGCATCGGGAAGGCTTTTGTCTATTGCAAGCGCAACATTTCCGCCGTTAACACATGCAAGGAAAGCTACGAGCCATTCATATGAATTCTTGCCGATGATGGCAACTCTCTTACCTTTTATGTTCTTTTTGTACATCCACGTACCGAATGAATTGATATCTTCCTTAAGATCCGAGAAAGTCTTTCTCATCTCACCGGTTTCACAGGGGTATACAAACGCGATTTTGTCGGGTTTGTCTGCGGCTTTTGTGAGAACCAGGTCTTTTAAGTCGGTGATATCTTCGAGGGTATCGTACAAAGGATAAGGTTTATTTCTCATTATGGTTACAATTCCTTTCATTGGTAAATAATCGAACGGCAAAAGTTGACACTTCAAAATATCGCACGATTACATATAATTATACTTGATTTGGGACTTTGAAACAATATTTTTATCCACAAAGTTAATGACTTTTTAATAAAGAAGTGTTACATTATTAAATGGTGTTTTGTTTTCGAATCGGTATGATTTGAAAGATTAAAATCGTTTGGAAATATAGGTAATAAGAGTTAATGAAAACAGGACTCATACTTGAGGGCGGCGGTCTTAGAGGAGCGTTCACCGCCGGCGTATTGGATGTATATATAAAAGAGGGCATAGAATTCGACTATGCATGCGGTGTTTCCGCAGGTGCCGGAGTGCTTTACAATTACGTGGCAAAGCAGGAAGGCAGATCGAAAAACGCGTTTCTCTGCCCGAGGGAGAAATCATATTACGGATTCAGGGAACTTTGCAGAAGCGGCAAATTCATGAATCTCAAAAAGCTTTACGGCGAGATGGCATATGATGATCCGGCTTTTGATTTTGATACATTTTTTTCATCTCAGACCGAAGTTGAGGTCGTTGCGACAAACTGTGTGACGGGCAGGCCCGAATATCTTAAGGATGAAGGTACTGTTGAGAGTCTTTTTGATGCAGGTCGTGCGACGGGATCGCTTCCCTTCATAAGCGGTCCTTACCAAATCGGCGATAAATATTATATGGACGGTTCTGTATCGGATCCCGTTCCCATTCAAAGGGCTATCGAAAAAGGATGCGATAAGATTGTCGTGCTTTCTACCAAGGCCGACGGAATGAACCCTTCAAATCTTAAAAAATATACTCCGTTCATGAAAATAAAATATCGCAGATTCAAAGGATTCATCGATGCGGTTCAGGTCAGAATTCCGCTTCTTTTAGGTCAGTATGAAGAGATGGAAAGACTTGAAAAAGAAGGTCTTGTGATGAGTTACCATCCGGTGGGACACTGGGATGTTTCCCATATGGAAAAAGACATCGAAAAAATAAGGGCTCTTTATGACGAGGGTGTCAGGGAGGCCAACGACAGACTTGATGAATTAAAGACGTTTCTTAAAGGATAAACTTGAAAGAGAGTTGAAATATGCAGCAGACAGGCAGAGAGATTAACGTAGGCGTGGATATCGGATCCACCACCGCCAAACTCGTGATTCGCGACGGCGACAATGTAATATACAAAAAATATGAGAGACACTATTCTCAGGTTCGCCAGAAAACCCTCGAGCTTATTACTCAGGCGGAAGAATATCTCAAAGACAAAAAGATAAAGATAGCCATCTCCGGGTCTGCCGGAATGGGTGTTGCGGAAATCGCAAGACTTCAGTTTGTACAGGAAGTTTATGCGACTTTTGCGCTCGTCGAAGAAAAAGAACCCGATACCGAGGTTGTAATAGAACTCGGCGGTGAAGATGCCAAAATCATCTTTTTAAAGGGCGGCGTTGACGAGAGAATGAACGGAACCTGTGCCGGAGGTACGGGTGCTTTTATCGACCAGATGGCATCCCTTTTGAATGTGACACCCGACGAACTCGATGAGATGAGCCTTAAATGCGAAAAGGTTTACCCCATTGCTTCAAGATGCGGCGTATTTGCAAAGACTGACATTCAGCCTCTTATCAACCAGGGCGTTTCGAAAAACGATATTGCCGCAAGTATCTATATGGCCGTAGTCAATCAGACCATTACCGGTCTTGCACAGGGCCGTAAGATTAAGGGAAAAGTAATGTTTTTGGGCGGTCCCCTTTATTACAACAAGGGCTTAAGAAAAGCATTTAAGGAAACCTTAAAACTTGAAGACGAAAATGCGATTTTCCCGGATTACGCACTTTATGCGGTTGCGCTCGGCGCATCTGTTTTTGCCGAAAAATCCGAGAAAACTTATGAATATGACAAACTCGTTGAGATGTTAAAAGAGACTGTTGCCGCCAAGAGAGAAGTTGCGAGCATGAGCGCTCTTTTTGCAAATGATGAGGAACTTGCGGAATTCAAAGACCGTCATGCCAAAGAGACCGTGGATTTTAAGGATATCGCTTCCTATTCGGGAGATGCATATCTTGGAATCGACTGCGGTTCGACCACCACAAAGCTTGTTCTTATCAATGACAAGAAGGAAATCCTCTGGCATTATTACAATTCCAACAAGGGTAACCCCGTGGATGTCGTAAAAGAAAAGCTTACCGAGGTCCGCACACTTTGCGGCGACAAAATAAAAATCCGTGCTTCGGCGGTAACCGGATACGGCGAGCAGCTTATTTTGAATGCATTCCATGTGGACAGGGGACTCGTTGAAACCATGGCTCATTTCATGGCTTCAAAGCAGTTTCTTCCAAACGTCGATTTCATCCTTGATATCGGCGGACAGGATATCAAATGTATCAAGATCAAAAACGAAGCGGTCGACAGCATCATGCTTAACGAAGCATGTTCGTCGGGCTGCGGTTCTTTCATAGAGACTTTTGCCAAATCGATGGGCTATGATTCCAAGGAGTTTTCCAAACTCGGTCTTAAGGGCAATGCACCCGTGGATCTCGGCTCCAGATGTACGGTTTTCATGAACTCATCCATCAAACAGGCACAAAAGGACGGAGTTTCGGTAGAAAATATTTCCGCCGGAATATCAGTTTCGGTTATCAAGAATGCGATTTACAAGGTAATCCGTGCAAATTCTCCGACGGAACTCGGAGAGCATATCGTCGTTCAGGGCGGTACTTTCTTAAACGATGCCGTTCTTCGCGCATTTGAAAACGAGATCGGCAAACATGTCGTAAGACCTGCGATTGCCGGTATTATGGGTGCGTACGGTGCGGCCATTTATTCAATGAGCCTCGGACTCGAAGAATCCACGCTCATAACACTTGATGAATTAAAAGAGTTTACGCATACATCCAAGGCATCGGTATGTCAGGGCTGTACGAATCACTGCGCTCTGACAATCAATATCTTTTCGGACGGAGGAAGATACATCTCCGGCAACAGATGCGAAAAGATGACCGCCAAGGGTAAAATTGACGAGAAGCTTAATCTTTTCGAGTTCAAGAGACAGTATTTCATGAATCTTTGCGCTCCCGCAAAGGAAGGGCAGAAAGTAATCGGCATGCCTCTTCAGCTTGGTATGTACGACCTTGCTCCTTTATGGGTGGGCATTTTTGAAAACCTCGGATTCAACGTCAAGCTTTCGGGTCTTTCATCGAGAGATACATATCTTCTCGGACAGGACAGCATTCCTTCGGATACCGTATGTTACCCCGCAAAGATTATGCACGGTCATATCGAGCTTTTGGTAAGAGACAAGGTCGATGCCATCTTTGCACCCTGCCTTACATACAATGTGGATGAGAAAGCAGGAGACAATCATTACAACTGTCCCGTGGTTGCTTATTATCCGGAGCTTTTGAGAGTCAATATGGATATCTTAAAAGATGTCGAATATCTGGCACCTTTCTTAAGTGTGTCCGATGAAGCAGAGCTTGCGAGAGAACTTTCGGTAAATCTTCCCGCAGACTTGATAAAAGCCGATAAAAGCAGGATGCTTGAAGCCGTAAAAGCCGGCTTTAAGAAATATCATAAATACAAAGAAGACCTTTATGCCGAGACCGAGAGAATCATTGCAAGAGCCAGAGAATTAAACAAGAAAATCATGGTTCTTGCCGGAAGACCTTATCATATCGATCCGGAAATCAGTCACGGAATAGATTTGCTTGCGTGCAGCCTTGGATTTGCCGTAATAACGGAGGAATCAATCGCCCCGAGAATCGGAAAAGTTCCCACCAACGTGCTCAACCAGTGGACTTTCCATCAAAGACTTTACAGAGCGGCACACTATGCGGTTACCCAGAAAGACATGGAACTCGTGCAGCTGGTATCCTTCGGATGCGGAATCGATGCCATCACCACGGATGAAGTCAGATCCATCGTGGAAAATGCAGGCAGAATATACACACAGATAAAAATAGACGAAATCAACAATCTCTCAGCAGTCAATATCAGACTTCGTTCGCTTCTTGGCGCGCTGGAGATGAGAGAGGGCAAACAATAAATGAATGATGCCGAAAGAATAGAATTTACTGCGGAAATGAAAAAGGATTACAAAATCCTCATTCCTACAATGCTTCCGCGACATCTGAAAATGCTGGCCTCGCTGATGAGAGTCTACGGTTACGATGCCGAACTCCTCGAAAACAGCGGCAGAGAAGTAATCGAGACAGGCCTTAAATATGTTCATAACGATACATGCTATCCTGCCACACTCGTGGTAGGTCAGTTTATCAATGCTTTGCAAAGCGGAAAATACGACGTTCACAAAACCGCACTTTTCTTTACACAGACAGGCGGCGGATGCAGAGCTTCCAATTACATTTCGCTTATAAGAAAGGCACTTAAAAAAGCCGGTTACGGATACATGCCCGTTATCTCACTTAACTTTGTCGGAATGGAGAAAAACTCGGGCTTTAAACTCTCGCCTCCGATGGTAAGAAGAATGCTTTATTCCGTGCTTTACGGCGATGTCATCATGACACTTACCAACCAGGCCAAGGCAATGGAGGTTCATCGCGGCGATGCCGAAGAAAAGGCAGATTATTGGACCAAAAAACTCGTGGATCAGCTCGGAAAACCGGGCCTTCTTTCCTATGGAAAGATTAAGAATACATACAGGGAAATGGTAAGGGATTTCGCTTCGATTTCCATGACCAAGGATTCAAGAATAAAGGTCGGAATCGTAGGAGAGATTTACGTTAAGTTTTCGCCTCTTGCCAACAGAAACCTTGAAAACTATCTTATTTCCGAGGGCGCTGCGCCTGTAATGGCAGGGCTTCTCGACTTCCTTCTTTTCTACGTGTACGGTCGTATCATCGAGCATGATATGTACAGAACACACAAAAAAAGCATCGCTCTTTTAAAGATTGCTTATAAGGTTTTCGAGAGAAAACAGAAAGACATCATCAACATCATCAAGGAAGAGAGCGATTTTGAAGCTCCCACTCCTTTTGCGCACACGGTCGAGCTTGTTAAGCCCTATATCAGCCTCGGTGTAAAAATGGGCGAAGGCTGGCTTCTTGTGGCAGAGATGATTGAGCATATAGACAAAGGCACAAACAATATCATTTGTACCCAACCTTTCGGATGCCTTCCCAACCACATAGTCGGAAAAGGCGTCATGAAAATCGTTAAGGAAAAGAATCCCGGCGTAAACATCATCGCGATTGATTACGATGCTTCCGCCAGCGAGATTAATCAGCAAAACAGAATCAAACTCCTTCTCGCCAACGCAAAAAACGAGAATCCGGAATAGAAATTCAGGCAGGATTGAATAGTGTAAAATCAACAACGAAAATATAAAAACGTTGTTAAAAATACACAAAAAAGTATTGATTATAAAAAATGCCTGTAGTATTATAAATTCAAATCCTGTCTGGAATAAAATCTGGACCAATCCCGCACGTTCGTGCATTTTTTCACTTTGACACAACTTAAATATACAAGGGTGTAATTTTTTGCGGCGAATTAACTTTTGTATACTGTGTGTTTCTATGGCCAAAACTTATGCCAGTCGGGGTATCAGGGAAATACGGGAGAGGGAGCTTTTTGCTCCCTTTTTCGTTTGTAACGGATGAACGCCAAAGGTGCCAGGCACCCCGAAAATCTCTAATCTTTTGACATTCAAAAAAGTCAGTAATTGCAGTGCTTTGCAAGACTTTTTGGGTGTCTTTTTTATTGCTTTTCGTGATCTTTCACAAACTTTGTTTTTATTCTTTTAGGGTTGAAAAAAGAAAACCTACCATCCTTTTTGAATGGTAGGTTTAAGTCTGTAATATCTTTATTTCGTTTTCTCTTCTGTCCTCAATTTCTTCTTTAATTCATTTAATTTTTTTTCAAGAGCATCAGCCCGCTTCTTTTCAGAAACCGCGCGTTTTTCAGCTTCATCAGCGCGTTTCTTTTCTTTCTCAGTGTTAATACGTTCGGCAGCAACTCCTTCGTTAAACCATTCTTTTGTTACTTCGCTCACTGTTTCCTGCCCCCTTTCCGTTTCCTTATAAAACTTCATCGCTTCACTTAATGCCGGAAACATCTCATCATAAAAGCTTTCCGACTTTAAGAATAATTTAAGCAATCTTGAATGTTTTGTATCGTCATCTATTTCCGTGTTGGCAAATATTATATCTTCTCCGTCATTTATCGGATAGTATTTACCTTCAATTCTCTGGCATCTTGATACATGCGTTACTGTCTGGTTATTCCCCAGTGCATCGTATGTTGATATATACAATACCTTTACATTGGGAATCTGTGAAAAGTCACTTCCTTTTGGTGTCTTATTCGTTGTAACAATCGATGCATGGAATCGAACCCTTTTTAAATCATTTTCCTTATCGTTCTTTTGCATCTCGATATTGCAATACTGTCCATCAGACAGTTTGCAAAGAGCATCCAGTATCACTCCCCTGAAAAGACTCACCATCTCATCCTGAGGCGTGACTTCAATCACTTCCAGATTATCGTCATCCAAAAGATTTCTTAGTATCTCCTGACATACATCCTTCCTTGAAGCCATAAGACGAAATAATGCATCGTCAATGATTCGAAGATCCTTTACCTTAGCATAAGTTTCCGGATCCAATACGCCACTTTTTGACTGTGTCCCATTTGCCATAATACCTCCTCTTGCAGGAGATTTGGCTTTCTCCTGCTAATAATATGTTTGTTAATTTGTTTAGCAGGAAAATATCCGAATTACTTCGGTGTCGGGAATCCGACCTGAAATATCCTGATGTGGAAAAACCACTTGATTTATTTGTAAATCAATAGATTGATTTACCTTTGTGTTTGAATAATAACAAAAGAGAAAAGTGATTGCAACGGGTTTGGCAATTTTTTCTGCTATAAATTCATTTTTGTTAAAAATACCGAAAACCTGTAAAAAAAGACATCCGAAAATGCCTTGTAATTAATGCAATTACTGACTTTTTCAGATGTCAAAAGATTTATTTACCAATGTATCAAGGTTTCAAAGAGTAAATAAATTTTGTGAAAAGAAGTGTTTCTTTTGACCCCAAGTTTTCTGGCAGCGGGTTTCAAGTGAATTAATAAGACGAAATGATGGGCTTTTGGGGCTCCTTTTTTCATTGATTATAAATCGGGGATGGGTTATACTTTGTTAAGGAGGACTAACTCATGAAAGAAAGCTTTAAAGTGACGGGAATGAGCTGCGCAAACTGTGTTGCGAACGTCGAAAAAGCCGTCAGAAAAATAAATGGTATAGAAGAGGTAAACGTCAATCTCGTGGAAGAGCTGATGATTGTCTCTTTTGATGAAAATAAAACAGACACAGGAAAAATAGAAGAAGCCGTAAAGAAGGCAGGCTACGGCGCATATTCTCTCGATGACAAAGAAGAGAAAAAAGAAGCAAAGCCCCAGAAGGATACCCAAAAAGCTTCTCTTATAGCATCGATAATCATAATCGTAATACTTATGGCAGTGGCTATGGGACCCAAGTGGGATATATCGACAAATGCTCTTTGTCAGCTTCTTTTGGTAATACCCGTACTTATTTTAAACAGACATTTTTACATAAATGCATTCAAAGCATTAAGATCCGGCGGAACAAATATGGACGTATTGGTTTCGCTTGGCTCTTTGTGTGCTCTCATTTACAGTCTCTTCGGCCTTTTCATGATCCTTATTTCTTTTGAAAACGGCAATCATCATAAAGCGATGGATTATTCGATGAATCTTTACTTTGATTCCGCGGGAATGATTTTAACACTTGTTTCGTTCGGCAAGTATCTTGAGTCCAAATCAAAGAGCAAGACAAAGGATGCGATTGAAGGGCTTATAGACATGTGCCCCAAAAAAATCATCAGAATAAAGACTGATGAAAACGGTAACGAGACGGAAGAGACGGTTTCTCTTGAAGATATAAAGAAAGACGATGTCATCCTTATTTCAAAGGGTGAAGCTGCAAGCGTGGACGGAAAAGTAATTTTCGGAAGTGCTGATTTTGATGAGTCCGCAATAACGGGCGAAAGCGTGGCGGTAAGAAAAGAAGTCGGAGACGATGTCACTTCCGGCACCATGGTAAAAGAAGGCTTTGTCAAAGTCAGAGCCGAGTATGTCGGAGAAGAATCGACATTAATGAAGATCGTCAAGATGACCAAGGAAGCAGGTGCGACCAAGGCGCCGATTGCAAGACTTGCCGATAAGATTTCCGCGGTATTTGTGCCTGCAATCATCATCATTGCAATAGTGACGTTTGCAGTATGGTTCTTTATTACAAAAGATTTCGAAACGGCATTTTCGAACGGAATCTGCGTGCTTGTAATATCCTGCCCTTGCGCACTCGGTCTTGCGACACCCGTGGCGATTACCGTCGGCATGGGAATAGGCGCAAAGAAAGGTATTTTATTTAAGAGCGCCGAGAGCCTTGAGAGATTAAGAAGCACCGATACGATAGTTTTTGACAAGACGGGAACCGTAACAAAAGGTGTTGTCTCCGTTGAAGGCGAAGTAAGCAAAGACGAGGTCAGAGAGACTTCGCCGCTTGCCATGAAGCTCCTTAACAAAATGGGCTTTGAGACAATAATGCTTACGGGCGACAAGAAGGATAAGGCTTTAAAAATTGCCGGGGAGGCCGGTGTTTCATCGGTCAGATACGAATTAAAGCCCGAAGATAAAGCAGGCATCGTACAGGATTTGCAAAAAGAAGGAAAGAAAATTCTTATGGTCGGCGACGGCATAAACGATGCGCCCGCACTTGCAAGTGCCGAGGTCGGAATGGCGATGGGAGCAGGCAAGGACATAGCGATAGAATGTGCGGATGTGGTACTTATGCACAGTGACCTTTTGGATGTTGTAAGAGCAATCCGCCTTTCGCAAAAGACCATAAGAAACATAAAAGAAAATCTTTTCTGGGCATTCTTTTACAATGTCCTTATGATTCCCGTGGCAGCAGGCGTAATGCAGCCGCTTATTGGACTTAAGCTGAATCCCATGATAGGAGCGGCATGCATGAGTTTAAGCAGTATATGCGTTTGTCTTAACGCGATAAGACTTATGGGTGTGAAGCTTGATAAGAAGACGGATACCGATATTAACCAAAATGCGGAGACGCAGGCAAAAGAAAATATATCAAATTCCGACGCAAACAATTATAATGTAAGTGGTTGCGAATGTGAGTTAAACGCAAACAAAGGAGAAAAAAATATGATTTCATTTACAGTAAACGGTATGATGTGCGCTCATTGCAAAAAGCATGTTGAAGATGCACTCATGGATATCGACGGTGTGGTTTCGGCAGTTGCCGATCTTGATGCCAAGAAGGTAAACATTGAAACAGACAGAGACATTGACATCAACAGGTTAAAGGAAGCCGTTAAACAGGCAGGATACGAAGCAGAATAAGGTATTCACATGGCAAATATATGCGTTGTGGGCGGCGGACCTGCAGGAGCAATGGCGGCGTATGCTGCGGCATCCTGCGGGAATAAAGTCACGCTTATTGAAAGAAATGAAGAGCCATTTAAGAAGTTGCTTTTGACCGGAAGCGGGAAATGTAATTATTCCAACTCCGATTTAAAAAGCGACTCTTATAATTTCGGGCAAAATCATCCTTTTTGGAAAGTTCTTGAAGAACTTAATTCCGACTGGCTTGAAGAGTTTTTCAAAGAAAAAGGAATGCTTACCTACAAAAAGGATTCTTTAAAATACCCAAGAAGCGAAAGATCGGATACGGTAAAAAAACTTTTGTCATCGATGCTTCTTGAAAAAAAGGTCGATATTGTAACGCGTAAAAAAGCAGTATCAATCAAAAAAAAGAGTGAAGGCGAAACAAACGGAGAGTATAATAAAGAAGCGGGCTGTTTTGCCATGACTTTCGAAGACGGCGAAGAACTTAATTTTGATAAAATAATCATTGCGACCGGTGGCAAAGCATATCCTTCGCTCGGATCCGACGGAGCGGGATACAGACTCGCAAGAGAACTCGGTCACAAGGTTTCTTTTACGTATCCCGTTTTAACAAGACTTCTTACCGACGACAAAGATCTGAATGCCGTCACGGGAGTCAGATTCAAGGCAAAGGTTACGGGTGAAGTCGACGGCGAAACAATCGGTTCGGAAGAGGGAGAATTGCAGTTTAACGACAATGCCCTTTCGGGAATCTGCATTTTCAATTTAAGCAGATTTCTTTCAAAGCCTCTCGAAGAGAATGCGAAATGCATAATAATAGTCGATTTTCTTCCCGAGATGAGCGAAGACGAACTGGAAGAATACCTAGAAAAGATTCCGGATGGCGAAATCGGGAGATTTTTCGAGATTACATTCGGAGAGAAAACGGCAGCTCTTTTACTTAAGAAAATAAAGGACGAAAACCGTAAAAACGCAAAAGACATTTCGTATATAATAAAGAACTTCAGGATTAAAATCACCGGACACGATTCGTTCAATCAGGCACAGGTGACAAAGGGCGGGGTCGATATCGATGAGGTCGACGAAAACTTTGAATCCAAAATCTGCAAAGGCCTTTTCTTTGCGGGAGAGGTGCTCGATGTGGACGGAAAATGCGGCGGATACAATCTTCATTTTGCATTTGCATCCGGATACAAAGCCGGAATGAGTGCGGGAAAAGAGATTTAATTTAGGGGAGAAATGAAAATGAAAAGAAAACAGTTTTTGGCAGTAATTACAGCCTTGTCTTTGGGATTGACTCTTACCGGATGCTTACCGGGAATACAGGTAATGGACGGTGACGGAATGATAAATGAGAATCCGACACCCGATCCCGTTAAGGATCCTGCCGCTGACAACGGCGGAGGAGATGAAGGAAATATCGAAAACGGCGGCGGTGACGAAGGCAATGCGGCAGAGACCGTTAACAACGATGATTTGATAAAGGCATTTTTAAACAACGAGGCCGAAGCGAAGTTCGATCATATTATCACTGACGAAGACGACTATTATACGCTTGATGAAATGGTTAAAGCACAGGGAGATTATCTTGTCGACTATTATTTCGGATTCGAAGAAGGTCCGGAATTTGACTATTCGTCTACGGTTTACTATGCTGATATCGACTGCGGAGCCGACGGGGTCAAAGATCTCGGGATCAAAATTAATTATGAAATCGATCGCGGCGAGTATTCCTCTGAGTTTGTAGTTGATTCCTTTATTATCATGGTAATTGACGATGAATTAAAATGCGTGACTTCTACCGAAGATTATTACAGGTCCAGAGGAGAATTCAACAAGTACGGATATATTTTCGAAGGAGGAAGCGGCGGAGCGGCTCTCTGGGTAGAAAATTACAGATGCATTAACGGCAAGGGCGAAAACATATATGATTATTACTGTGAATATCAGATGGGTTATGCAACTCCCGGAATAAATATTTACAATCTCCCCGAATCCAAAAGAGGGGATGCGCCCATAACCGAATACAGCGGAGACGCATACTGTGCGACATATGTTTATAATTTCAGCATAAGTCCCGATTACCCTACCGATCTTAAATGGGACGAAGACGGCAATTACGATGCCGAGAGCAAGAAAAAATACGAGCAGTATGAAAAAGATTATGACAAATGGCTTGAAGACAATATCTTCGTATTCGAAGGCCCCGACGGAAATGACGCTGAACTTCCGGATGATTTAAAGCAGTTTTTGGACAATAACAATATTAATTATTGCACCGGCAGCGAGATTACCGACAAATTATCAAAACATCGCGAAGGACTTGGTATCTCTGAAGAGGTAGTAACAGGTGAAGAACCCGAATGGATTTGCATATCGGGCGAAGATGAAGGACAGGGAACAGCCAACAATAATGAGAAACTTGCAGGTCTTTATATCGGTGAGTATACGGACGATTTGGGTGACCCCAATCTTCAGATTGCAATGGGCAGCGACGGAAAATTCAAAGTTCAGATTGGTATTTTCAGACTCTGCTTCCTGGATGACGGAGTCGGAGAATTGTATGATGACAGAATGGATTTCATTATTTCCGATGATAACGGCAACCCCATGGAAGGAAACATCGTGGTTGACGATGACGGCAATGCCACGGTTACTTTCACGAATTCGGACTGGGAGTATATCGAAAACGGAGATACATACGTTTATACCAAATCTTCGAACGAACCCAATATCTTTGAATATGAATATTAATGTTTAAAAGGAAAACAGGTCAGAGGTTTTAGGACAAGAGAGAAAAAGACAATTATGACAAAAAGACTTTATAATGCAAAAATTCTTACAATGGTTCCCGGCGAAGACATTTTCGACGGAGAAATCCATATTGACGGAAATAAAATAACTTATGTCGGTCCTGCCACGGAGGGTAAATCCTTTGATGAGGAAATCGACTGCGAGGGAAATGTTCTTCTTCCCGGCTTTAAGAATGCACATACACATTCGGGAATGACGGCTTTCCGTTCGCTCGCTGATGATTTAAATCTCCAGGACTGGCTTAACAACGAGATTTTCCCAAGAGAAGCAAAAATGACTCCCGAGGATGTGTACTGGCTTACAAAGCTTGCATATCTTGAATATCTTACATCGGGTATTACAGCATGCGGCGACATGTATCTTACACCCGAGAGCATATTTGATGCTTCCGTTGAATTCGGAATGCGCTGTCAGATGGTATCGGGACTCAATAAATTCGGCCCGACGCTTGAAGTATTGGAGAGAAGATACAATGAATTAAACGGCAAAAATTCTCTTGTCGGCTTCCTAATGGGCGTGCATGCCGAATATACATGCGAAAAAGAACTGCTTGAGAGCGTATCCGAAATCATTCATAAATACAAAGCACCTCTTTATACTCATATGTCTGAAACAAAGACAGAGCATGAAGAGTGCATCAAAAGATACGGAATGACTCCGATGGCTTTGTTTGACAGCCTCGGACTTTGGGATTTCGGCGGAGGAATCTATCACGGAGTATGGTGCAGTGATGCTGACATGGATATCATGAAAAAGAGAGGATTGAGAGTGGTTACCAATCCCGCATCCAACGCAAAGCTTGCAAGCGGAATCGCTCCGGTTGAGGATTATCTTAAAAAAGGAATCGAAGTTGCCATCGGAACGGACGGACCTTCCTCAAACAACTGCCTTGATTTCTTCAGAGAAATGTTCCTTGTAACGGCTCTTGCCAAGATAAAGGAAAACGATCCGAGAGCGGTTGATGCCATGGAAGTTCTTAAGATGGCATGCGTAAACGGCGCTCATGCGATGGAACTTTTCGACAATGATGCGCTCGCAGTCGGAAAGCTTGCCGATATCATAATGATCGACCTTTACCAGCCCAATATGAGACCCATTTTGAACATTTCCAAAAACATCGTTTACAGCGGCTCGAAGACAAATATTAAAATGACGATGATTGACGGAAAAGTTTTGTACAAAAATGGTAAATTTAATGATACAATAGATGTTGATGAAATTTATAATAAATGCGAAGAGATTACAAAACGACTCAGATAAAGGGGGAATACTAAAATGCAGAAGATGACTTTTACTTCAAACCAGACGGCATTTGAGTATGCGATTTATGAAATAGTAGGAAGTTATTTTAAGAAGGCTACATGCCAGTCCACAATCCAGGAGCAGAAGCTTATTGTTCATTTTAAGGAGCAGAAGCAGGATACACAGTGCCTTATGGAAAACAAGGTGGACGGATATGTAAGAGCGGTTCTTTTAAAGAAGCTTCCGCCTGAAATATGGGATGAAGAGGTTACGGTCGAGATCAGAAAAGCTCCCGAAAGCGACCTTATGAATATAATTTTTTACGGCGAGAAGTATGCGCTCATCGTTAAAGGCGCGTATAGAGGCAAAAACAACGCCGAATTCAATTACAGATTTTTCACTAAATAATGGATAATAAAACTTTAGATATTTTAGAGTACAACAAATTAATAAAGTTGCTCTCCGATCATGCAACAAGTGAACTCGGAAAGATAAAATGCGCCTCTCTGCATCCTTTAAGGAATAGGGAGGCGATTTTAGACAGTTTAAAAAACACGCAGGATGCTGTTTCGCGTGTTCTTTGTGCGCGAAAAATATCTTTTTCGGGCAACCGCAATCTCGAGGAATGCTTTAAGGCTTTGAGTGTCGGAGCAAATCTTGATACATCGGAACTTTTAAAGATTGCGTCGTCGGCAGAATGTGCCAAGGCAGCAGCCTCTTACGGACTTGAAGAAGAAAGGGAAGATTCCTTAAAAAACATGTTTGAAGAACTCTTTCCTTTGGATGAGCTTTCGGGAAAGATAAGAAAGATAATTCTTTCCGAAGACGAAATAGCGGACGATGCTTCAAGTACCTTAAAGGATATAAGAAGAGAGAAGGTCAATACCACCGCGAAGATTCACTCCGACCTTAACAAGATGGTCAATTCCACATACAGAAGTTACCTTCAGGATGCGGTAATTACGATGAGAAACGACAGGTACTGTATCCCTGTAAAAGCGGAATACAAGGGCAATGTCAAAGGTATCGTTCATGACCAGTCAAGAGGCGGAATGACTTTCTTTATCGAGCCTGCCGGAATAGTTGAATTAAACAACAGGATTCAGGAACTTGAGGTTGAAGAGAGAGAAGAAATCATCAGAATTCTTCATATGCTTTCGATGGAAGCGGCCGCTCATCTTGAGGAACTTAAATCCAATCAGGATATTTTGCGGGACCTTGATTTTATTTTCGCAAAGGCTCTTCTTGCCATAGACGAAGAAGCTGTCATGCCGGATTACGAGGCCGGAGAGTATATTGACATTAAGAAAGCCAGACACCCTTTTATAGACAAAGAGCGTGTGGTTCCGATAGATATTGTACTCGGTGAGAATTATTCCTGTCTTATCGTAACCGGTCCGAATACCGGCGGAAAGACGGTATCTTTAAAGACAACGGGACTTTTATGTGCCATGGGTCAGTCGGGACTTTTTATTCCCGCAGCTCCCGGAAGCAAGCTTAAGATTTTCAGAGATATTTACGCGGAAATCGGAGATGAGCAGAGTATCGAGCAGAATCTTTCCACATTTTCCGGCCACATGAAGGGAATAGTGAGAATCCTTAAAGAGGCAAATCACAACAGTCTTTGTCTTTTTGACGAACTTTGTTCGGGAACGGATCCGACTGAAGGTGCCGCTCTTGCGATAGCAATAGTTTCGAGACTTATGGAAAAGCGCGCCACGATTATGCTGACAACGCACTATTCGGAGCTTAAGGTGTTCGCATTCAATACCGAGGGTGTTGAAAACGCGTGCTGCGAATTTGACATAGAGACACTTTCGCCGACATACAAGCTTTACATAGGCATTGCAGGAAAGAGTAATGCTTTTGCCATATCCGAAAAACTCGGTCTCGATAAGCGAATCATCGACAGAGCCGCAAAAGAAATGGATGAATCAAAGGGCGACTTTGAAGATTTGTTAAAAGATCTCGAAGAGACCAGAAAGAGCCTCGAAGCAGACAGAGAGGAAGAGGAGAGACTCAAAAAAGAAGTTGAAAAACTGAAGGAAGAACTTGATAAAAACAACCAAAGCGTTCGGGAGGCCAAAGAAAAGATTTTAAGAGAGGCCAGAGAAGAAGCAAAGAGTATCCTTGAAGATGCCAAGGAAGAAGCGGACGAAGCCATAAGACTTTACAATGCCGGAACTTCAATTCAGGAAATGGAAAAGAAGAGAGCTTCGCTTCGTAAGAAAATAGATGACAATTCATCAAAGATAAGGGTAAACGAAAAGAAAATCGACAATACAGACAAAAAGGTGGACGCGTCAAAACTCAAAGTCGGCGATACGGTCCGTTCGATTTCGCTGGGCATGACGGGCGAGGTCAAAAAACTGCCCGATGCCAAAGGCAATGTAATCATTGCTTCGGGCGTAATGGAGTTTAAGGTTAAAACGGGAGACTTGGTTTATGCCAAGGCCAAAGAAGAAAAGGAAGCAACAAGACCTACTTCTTACGCATCGGGATTTTCAAAGTCCGCTACGATTTCTCCTGAGATTAATCTTTTGGGACTTAATTCGGATGAAGCCATCGCAAAGCTTGATAAATACCTTGATGATGCCTACTTATCCCATCTTCACAGTGTTCGAATCGTGCACGGAAAAGGAACCGGCGCACTTCGTGCGGCAATACATAAGTATTTGAGGGGCATAGATTTTGTAAGTGAATTTGCGCTTGCCGAGCAGGGCGAGGGTGATGCCGGTGTAACTGTTGTGAAATTTTAGAAAGGAAAGAAGAATGATTTCAAAGCAAAAAATACTGATAGTGGATGATGACAATAATATAGCCGAACTCGTCTCTTTGTATCTGACGAAGGAATGCTTTGAGACTATGATTGTAAATGACGGCGAATCGGTAAAAGAAGCGCTTGAAACATTTGCACCAAACCTTATTCTTTTGGATTTAATGCTTCCCGGAATGGACGGATACCAGGTATGCCGCGAAGTAAGAGCCGAGAGTAAGATTCCCATTATCATGCTGTCCGCCAAAGGCGAGATATTCGACAAGGTCCTGGGCCTTGAACTCGGTGCCGATGATTATATGGAAAAACCTTTTGACTCAAAGGAACTTGTTGCAAGAGTCAAAGCGGTACTTCGTCGCTGCAAAGAAAAGGAAGTAAAGACCGAAGAGAAACCCAAAACAGCGCAGACGGTGGAATATCCCGAACTCAGAGTTTCTTTGACAGACTATTCGGTTATTTATAATGGCGAGAGCGTAAACATGCCTCCCAAGGAACTTGAACTTTTGTTTTTCCTTGCAAATTCACCCAATCAGGTGTTTACAAGAGAGCAGCTTCTCGATAGAATCTGGGGTTACGATTACCCCGGCGACACAAGAACCGTGGATGTTCACATCAAGAGAATCAGAGAAAAAATCAGCGATCACGAGAAGTGGAAAATCGAAACTGTTTGGGGTGTCGGTTACAAATTCACTACAGTTTAGAACGGAGTTTTTATGAGATACATTAAAGACATTAAAGACGGATGTGCCGTTTCGGATGTTTATCTTTGCAAAACAAAGAATTCGGCCACAACCAAAAACGGAAAAGAATATCTGAATGTAATTCTGGGAGACAAGACCGGAAATATCGACTGCAAAATATGGAATGCGGACAGCGCCGGAATATCGGATTTTGAGCCGATGGATTACGTGTTTGTAAACGGTGAAGCCAAGACATTCAACGGCAATCTTCAGCTTGATATAAGACAGATCAGAAAAGCCGATGCATCAGAGGTTAACGTGGAAGATTTTATTCCCACAAGCAAAAAAGATGTGGAAGAAATGTACGATGCAATTCTTAAATGCATTTCCACTGTAGAGAATAATTATCTTCATTCTCTTCTTGAAGAATTCTTCGTTAACGACAAGGAATTCATCGCAGCATTCAAATTATCGAGTGCTGCCAAGAGCATACATCATAATTTTGCCGGAGGTTTGGTAGAGCATACACTCGGCGTGGCAAGACTTTGCTCTTTTTATACCAAGCAGTATCCCGTTCTTAACAAAGATCTGCTTTTGACTGCGGCGCTTTGCCATGACATCGGAAAGATTTATGAATATTCTCCTTTCCCAGAGAATGATTATACGGACGAAGGAAATCTTTTGGGCCATATAGTAATGGGTATTGAGATGGTATCCGAGAAGATCAGGGAGATTCCCGATTTTCCCAAGGATATTGAGAATCAGTTAAAACACTGCATAGCAGCTCATCACGGAAAACTCGAGTTCGGCTCGCCCAAGAAGCCCGGCATCATTGAGGCTGTTGCGTTAAGTTATGCGGATGATACGGATGCCAAAATGCAGTCATTTATTCAGTTTATCGAGGATGCGGATACATATGACTGGAATTATTCCAAAGCATTCGAGGGAAGCATTCGAATGACTAAGGATTTTTAGTCACTCTGTATTTGTGATCGGAAGAGGTAAAAGATGCCCGCAAATGCTGAATGGAATAAAACAAAAGACAGGCTTGTGGAGGAAGTAGCCGCCCTTGGTTTTCCCAAAGAACTCGGTGAGATGGTTGCCAAGAATCTGGGCAGTCCCAAAGCAATGGAGAGAATGATAAGTTATCTTTCCTATGTTAAGCCCAATACCGCTGAACTGATTGTGGATGAAATGCTTGCGATATGTTCGGATATTGACGCGTGGAGAGACAAAAAAGAAAGTCTTGAAGCAAATGCAAAATACAATGAAATTTTAAATAACGGTTTGTAGTTTCAAAGCAGTATTTCTTTTATTCGGAGGAAGAAGTTTGTTTACAATCGGAAAAAAGAATGTTGAAATAACCAATTACGAAAGAATCGTTTTATCCGAAACGGCCATGCGCGGCAAAAGCGAGTACGAGGTCGTGAATAAAGGCGATAAGGCAGAGATTACTTTCTATCAGTACCGGTATTTGCAAAAAGAAGAGATAAAAACTCCGGAAAAAAGTGCAGAGTGCGGTAATGAGGAAGTTCTTGGGATTCTTAACGAATGCATGATATCAAAGTGGGATGATTTTCACGGAAAACACCCAAAGAATGTCAAAGACGGAATCATGTTTTCGTTTAATGCATTTGTAAATGACGGATGGAAAATCCACGCTGACGGGTCCGAAAATTTTCCGAAGAATTACGGAACTCTGACAAATTGGTTACGCGAAAAACTGTTCAGAAGTTGATTTAAGAAGGATATGGAAAAAACTTACAAAAAAGACGATATTCTTACGGTTACAATAGAAGATTTCAGTGAAGACGGCCTTGGCATCGGAAAGGCTGACGGGTATGCGCTCTTTGTAAAAGATACGGTAGTGGGCGATACGTGTCGCGTCAAGATTATGAAGGCCAAGAAGAACTACGCGTTTGCACATCTCGAGGAGGTCATTAAACCCTCCTCTTTTCGTATTTCTCCGAGTTGTGAGAAGGCGAAAGCCTGCGGCGGATGCCAGCTTCAGGCATTATCCTACGAAAAGCAGCTTGAATTCAAAGAAACAAGGGTTAAGAACAATCTGATTCGAATCGGCGGCTTTGACAAGGAATTCATCGACAGTATTTCAGAGTCGATTTTGGCGAATGACAATCCGTTCAGATACAGAAACAAAGCTCAGTACCCGATTGCATGGGACAAAAAAACAAACGCTCCGATTGCAGGATTTTATGCAGGTCATACACATTCGGTTATCCCTGTAAAAGACTGCCTTTTGGGACCAGAAGAATTTTCGGAAATAATGAGCATTATTCTTGATTTTATCAAGTCGGAAAAAATCCCCGTTTACAGCGCTGAGGAAAAAAGAAAAGGAATAAGACATGTCCTTTTACGAAAAGGATTCACCACAGGTGAGATCATGGTCTGCCTCGTACTCAGTGATGAATCGGCATTAAAGGACAAGGACAAACTGATTTCCCTTCTTAAAGCTAAAAATGTCACAAGCCTTTCCGTAAGCATCAATCCCCACGATACCAATGTCATCATGGGAGACAATTACAAAACGATTTACGGAAAAGATACCATAACGGATTATATCGGTGACCTTAAGTTCAATATTTCTCCGCTTTCTTTCTTCCAGGTCAATCCCACGCAGACCAAAAAACTTTACGCGAAAGCCCTGGAATATGCATCATTATCCGGTGAAGAAGCAGTTTGGGATTTATATTGCGGAATCGGAACAATCTCACTTTTCCTTGCAAAAGATGCGAAGAAAGTATACGGCGTAGAGATTATTCCCGAAGCAATCGATGATGCAAGAGAAAACGCCCGGATAAACGATATAGAAAATGCAGAGTTTTTCGTCGGCAAAGCAGAAGAAGTCATCGACAGAATCTGGAGCGAACAAAAAGATAATCACGATTCAAACAGTGACGGTTACAAGATGATTCATCCGGATGTCATTGTAGTCGATCCTCCGAGAAAAGGGTGCGACGAACTCTGCCTCTCGACAATGCTTAAGATGCAGCCCGACCACATAGTATATGTCAGCTGTGACAGCGCAACACTGGCAAGAGATTTGAAGATTCTTTGCGAGGGCGGATATGAACTTAGGAAAATATGCGCCTGTGATATGTTTTCACAAAGCGTGCATGTGGAGACGGTCGTGTTTTTGGGTAAAATAACTGACGGACCAAAGGACTATGTGAAGATTGGACTTGATGTGGAGGATTACTATAAGATTAAGGATATACGGAATAAACAGGGGATTGAATAACGATTATAGTTTATGTGGTTGACAGTGAGAGCCGCAGATGCAAAATATGCATTTGCGGCTCTGTTTATGAGCAGGATATTGACAAATTCGACACGCGTGTCTAAAATAAAAATAGACACACGTGTCGAAAAGGAGAGGTCAATTATGGCAACAAAAAGAGAAAGAACAAGAGAATCTATCATAAAGGAATCGTACACGCTTTTTGCAGGTAAAGGCTTCAAGCAGGTGACAATGA
>DFEM01000084.1 GCA_002369155.1 Lachnospiraceae bacterium UBA3802
GCAGTCTTTGCCTTGTTTGCTTCTTCTGCGGCAAAAAGCGCTTCGCTTAAGGCCTGTTCCTTTATCATCGACTCTCTCATTTCCTCGTCGATATTTGTGAAACCGAGGCCTATGGCATGAATGATATTGTCATCTCTGTCCTTGGCATGACGAACTCCTGCCGTTCGAATCATCTCATAATATTCCGAATTGTCTCTTTTTACGAGATATCTGTAAGCGGTGATATCCTTTTTCTCAAGAGCTTTTCTGATGTTTTCCGGTTCGATAAATTCAAGAAAGCCTTCCCTGTAATTGTCTGCCACATATTTTTTTGCATACTCTCTGAAATGTTCAAGGTAATTAAAATGTTCGCCTTCTTTGGGCTGCTCCGAATCTGAGGAATCGCCCCTGTAGCAAACAGCGTCATTATTATCAAGATCTATATGATAAACACTCCTGTAATCTGAAGCGAGCGCCGTTATCATTTTATCCAGACGCTTCTTTTCTTCCTCGGAAAGAAGTACCTGCTGATCTTTCATTTCAGAAAGTTCATGCTTTTCGGTCACATCCGAAATGAACACATAATATATGCCGCCGCAGCTTTCCGTTTCCGTATAATGACCGTAATCATCCACCCAGCGAACTTCACCGTCCTTACGAATGATACGGTATTCAACATAATCAATTTTATCTTCGCTTTTTCTTATCTGGTCAACAACCGACTGCGATACTTTTGCATAATCATCGGGATGAAGCATTCCTTTAAATGTATATCCGGTCAGTTTTTTAAAATCTTTAAGATCATCGCAGCCGAAAATGCTGATTACAGCATGATTCGCATAAAGAAGCTCCTCGTCTCCCTCGGATTTATATATAAAAAAGCCGCCGGGCATATGACGACCGATCTCTTCAACGATATGCATTGTTTCATCATTCAATCCAAAATGTTTTCCAAACATATAATTCACCCAAGTAATTTACGCTGCCGGACAATGTTACAAAAATATCATCAAAGAGAGAGTTAAATAAATAATTTTATCGCCTCATCCAAGGGCAGAGGTTTGCCCCAAATATAACCCTGTATATAATCGCATCCGATTTCCTTTAAAGTATCAAGCTGATCTTTAGTTTCGACACCTTCGGAAATAACACTTAGATTCAATACATGTCCGATTGCAATAATCATTGCGACATATTGTTTGGATGCTTCGTTTTCGTTCATAACATCGATAAAAGATTTGTCGATTTTCAACATATCGGCAGGGAATCTGTGAAGGTAACTCAAAGATGAATACCCTGTACCGAAATCATCGATTGCAACCTGCATTCCGAAAGACTTGATTGCCTCTATTCTCTCCAATGCTTTATCATCGGAATCAATCATGACGGATTCGGTAATCTCAATCTTAAAGTCTGCGGGGTTTACCGCTATTTCCGAAAAGACGGATTTGATATCGTCGATAAAATCATTCTTCATCAAATGGAGAACGGAAATATTGCTGCTGATTTTGATATTTCTGAATCCTTTTTTATTAATCTCCGCAAGGAATTTTGCAGATTTTCTGAGTATGGAATTATCAATCTGATCGATAAGTCCGGCATTTTCCGCAACAGGAATAAATTCAACCGGTGAAATGAAATTGCCGTCTTCATCCTGAAGTCTTGCCAGTGCTTCAAATCCGCGAAGATTGTGTTCCATGTCAAACTGAGGCTGGAAATAAGGTTTGATTTCGTCATTTTCCAAAACAACACGAAGTCTTCTCTCAATGGCAAGATAACGTTCGGTCTTAAGCAGCTTGGCGTTAAAGCGAAGTACCTTATTCGAACCGCCCACTCTTTTGACTTCATGAAGAGCAGCATCCGCACATGAATACAAAGCACCGGAGTCAGGCGCATCGTTTGGATATTCAGCCACACCGAAACATGCACTCATAAAGAAATCACAATTGTTGATCATTATCTTTCTTTCGAGTTCTTTTTCGTAAAAGCTGATTGTTTTTAAAATATCATCCTCATTTTCATAAGCACGGATAACAAGCGAATACTCATCGCTTCCGAGTCTTGCAACAAAATCGAATGTTCCTGTATCGCCTGAATCCGCAAGTATTCTCCAGCGATTGGCAATTTCTTTTAACATTTCGTCGCCGGCTTTATGGCCGAGTGTATCGTTGATTGTCTTAAAATTGTTTAGATTAACAGAAACAAGTGTAAACTTTATGTTCTTTTTGATGAGGTTATCCATAAGAACCGTACATGCATATCTGTTCGGCAGTCCCGTTAAAGGATCGGTAACTGCGATTTCTCGCATTTTTTCCTGATACTTGCCTATTCTTCGGTTATTTGCAAAAATAATGCAGACAGCAATAATCGTTACAAGATTGGTAAAAATTCCCGGAATACTTGAATATGTTTTGCTGATAAAAAACGTAACCATCTGCATCGGAAACTGTAAAAATAAAAGAGAAATCGAAGTGAAAAATCCCACTCTTCTGAACATTACAACCAAAAGGATAATACAGATGTTTCCAAACGAAGAAAATACACCCGTAAAAATGGTCGCCGGAACGGGATTTCCGAAAATAGAAATTAAAGCTTCAGATCTTGAGTTGGCTATCAGATAAAAAGTGGATATCGCATACAAAACCAAAAGCAGCACAAAGACGCTTTTGGGAATCTTTTTGCTTGCGGATATACCTTTAAGGGTATCATCGATATTTCGTTTTTTGCCGTATTTTTTTTCATCTTCGTGCATAAATAATATCCTCTCAGTCAATCATATCCGCAAAAATAACCACATTTTTGCCATGCTGCTTGCCGTAATACATTCTACCGTCGGCAACCTTGATGATATCTTCGGGTTCCCGGTATTTTTCTTTCATTTCTTCAATGCCGATTGTAATTGTTGCGGGAATCCTTTTTGTATACACAATGGTAGGTGTTGCCTCTATAAACATTCTGATGTATTCCATCTTTTGCTTGGCCACTTCAAAATCATAATCCCTCATGAGAATTACGAATTCCTCACCGCCCCATCTGCAGATGTCGCAGCCGTGCATCTCTCTTTCAATCAGTTTGGATATATGCTTCAAAACCTCGTCGCCGTAGTCATGTCCGAATGAATCGTTGATTTTCTTAAAATTGTCGATATCGAAAAATGCTATGCAGAAATGATGCTTTTTCTTGCCGTTCATGTAACCGTTTACAATCGGCAAAAATCCTCGTCTGTTCAAAAGACCGGTAAGTGCATCCTTGCTTGCATCAGCGGTAAGCTTAACGTTTTGCTGGGTAAGATTGGTCATTTCGACTTCATTGGAATAAATGTAAATGACATTATAGAAAACAACCGAGAAAACCATTACAAAAGTGGTGAAAATAAGATAGAAACTGTTAAATCCGAAAGATAACTGATAAAAAGGAACTTCATTGTTCAGATAAAAATACAATGCGACGAATTCTGCAAAATCAATCACAAGAAGCGTACTTAAAATAATCAACCTTTTCAATCCTTTAAAAAGATAGCATCCGAAATACAGAATAATCGGAACGATTGAGAATAAAAACAGATATGCACCGCTCCTCCATCCGATTAAGAAAATTGAGAGAACGGCATATGATGTTACTTCGGCAAATATAAAAATATATACGGGCATAATATGTCCGAATCTGCAAAGAAGCACGCATAACAGATAAATAACAACACTGCATGCATTGATATATACCATCGGCATTACGCCTGCGAACCATGAAACTCCTAAAAGAGTAAGATGTACCATGCCCATTACGGTCACGGTAAACATGAAACAATTTTGAACAAGAAAATGAATTATATTATTAACAATACTCTTCTTTTTCATTTACTCAAACCTCTATGTATTTCAGTAATCTTTTTATTCGTATATATTTTACCACAAAAGGCTTTGAGGAAAAATAATATATTGACATTGTCAAACATCTGTTCGATAATATTTTTATAAATAATCGCTATATTTATATCGGCAAAAAAATGGAAAATGATAGGATTTATATCGCAATTGATTTAAAAAGTTTTTACGCGTCGGTGGAATGTGCCGAGAGGGGACTTGACCCTCTCAAAACCAACCTTGTCGTGGCAGATGCTTCGAGGACTGAAAAGACCATTTGTCTGGCTGTGTCCCCTTCCTTAAAAGCATTCGGAATTCCCGGCAGAGCAAGGCTTTTTGAGGTAGTTCAGAAAGTCGGTTATGCCAACTCCGACCGTTTAAGATACGTTAAAGGAAGGAAGTTCACTTCCTCTTCTTTTGATGCCGATGAAATCAATTCAAATCCCGCATGTAAAATCGACTACATCACAGCACCTCCGAGAATGTCTCTTTACATGAAATACAGTACCGATATTTACAGAATTTATTTAAGATACATATCTCCCGAAGACATCCATGTTTATTCCTGCGATGAAGTTTTTATGGATGTTACGCAGTATCTTAAGCTCTACAATATGTCGGCTCATGAGCTTGCGCGCAAAATGATCGATGATGTCTTAAAAGAGACTCATATTACTGCCACTGTCGGAATCGGAACCAATCTTTTTTTATGCAAGATTGCGATGGATATCGTCGCAAAGCATATTCCGGCAGATAAGGACGGCGTAAGAATCGCCGAACTCGATGAGAGAAAATTCAGGGAACTTCTCTGGGATCACAAGCCGATAACCGACTTTTGGAGATTCGGTCCGGGAACTGCCGGAAGACTTGCCGGAATGGGCATTTACACTCTCGGAGAACTGGCAAGATATTCGGAATACAACGAAGACAGACTGTATAAAGTATTCGGTATAAATGCAGAGCTTATCATCGATCACGCATGGGGATGGGAGCCCTGTACTATAGATTACATCAAGCAATACAGGCCGGAAAGCAATTCAATCAGCACGGGTCAGGTATTAAAACGCCCCTATACGCATGAAGAAGGTGCGATAATCGTTCGCGAAATGGCCGACAATCTCTCGCTCGACCTTGTATCAAAAGGGTTGATTACAAAGCAGATTGTATTGAATATCGGCTATGAAAATTTTAAGGATATCGAAAGCATCGAAAACTATCAGGGCGAAGTTCGCCTCGACTATTACGGAAGACCTGTCGCAAAATACGCTCACGGAAGCTTTAACTTAAGCAAAACGACTTCATCAACACGTCTTATAACCGAAGCAGCCGTAAGCCTTTATGAAGAAATCACGGATCATAATCTCTGCATAAGGAGGCTTAGCATCGCTGCGGAAAATGTCGTGAGCGAATACGAATTCAGGGAAAATACCAAAGAAGAACAGCTTTCCTTGTTTGTCGATTATGATAAAAAGCAAAAGGAAGAAATAGAATTGCAAAAAGAAAAAGCCATTCAGCTGGCTTCTTTGGAAATCAAAAGAAAATACGGCAAAAATGCCATCCTTAAAGGAACTAATTTCCTTGAGGGTGCAACCGCAAGGGAGAGAAACGAACAGATAGGAGGTCACAAAGCATGAACGATTACAGTGATATCATGGATCATCCTCATTATCAGTCAAAGAAAAGACCTCACATGTCAATGTATGATCGGGCAGCGCAGTTCTCGCCTTTTGCCGCTTTAACGGGATATGAAGAATCCGTGGAAGATGCAGCCAAAGAAGAAACCGACCGCATGAATCTCAGACCCTATACAGGCACCATAGATGATTTTGACCCAAATGACAATAATTTCTCAAATTTTACTTAATTCGAGGCTGACATGAGCAAGTCCAAAAAGAAGAAAAAGAAAAAGAATAAAGCCAAAAAGAATATAAATGTTCAAAATAATATAAAAAACATTTCCGTTAATCAAAAAAGCGATTCAAGCAACAAATCTGTTAGTGATAAAAAAACAGCAAATATCAGTACCGGAAACAGCGACACAAAAAATCAGCATAAATCCTACATTCCTGCTCTGATATTCTATCCGCTTGCGATTGTTTTCTTTGAACTTTCGCTCAAATTATTGGACGGTTACAATTCACCATGGAATTCTTCCCTGGCTGTAACAGTCTGTTTTTCTCTGGCCGCAGGTCTTTTGCTTGCGCACATTTTCACAGCAATTCGTCCCGTCATCTTATCAAGGATTCTCTCAAGCATTACACTCCTTTTAATTTGGCTTGTTTTTTGTGTGGAATATGACTGTAATCAATTCTATAAGATGTACTATGGTCTGACATATGCAATATCCATGACCGGTCAGGTAATGGGTGATTTTTCCGCGGTTGTATGGGAAGTGGCCCGTGAATATGCTTTAATCGAAGCATTCTTCTTTATCCCCGTGCTTGTATTTATCATCTTTTCGTGTAAAATCCTTCCAAAAAGAAAATTTCCCGTAAAACTTCTGCCCGTGATTCTTATTCCCCTTTTAGTATTGCAGCTTGGAACTTCTTTATACGAGAGAACAGGTGCGGATAAAAATATCTACACTTATGATTTCACAGTATTCAATGCCGTTCCCCGTATCGGCTTGCTTAACTCATTTCGTCTCGAATTGGCATATATGCTTACAGGAACACCAATGGCACCGATTGAAGATGACGAATTTGTACTATGGAGTGAAGATTCCTCCAATCAGGTTGCAGCAAATACCTCAAATAACTCAAATACTGCGACTGGTGATTCAAATGAAAATGATAATACTAAAAAAAATGAAAATAACAATAATTCAAATTCAACCGGCAGCAATTCATCTGATTCCGATAATGGAAGCAATTCAGCAAACTCTCAGTCAGATAACATCGATTCCTTAGACTCAACTGACAAAAAAAATGCATCCCCTTCAGATGATATCAATGCAAATACTTCCAATGAAGACAACGAAGAGCCGAAAGTCTATGATTACAATGCACTCATTGATTTTGCTCCTTTAATCGAAAACGAAAACAATCAGACAATCAAAAAAATGCATCAGTATTTCGGTTCCCTGGAACCTTCGATGCAAAATGAATATACAGGTTATTTTGAAGGGAAAAATCTGATTTATATTACAGCAGAAGCGTTCTGCCCTTATGCGATAGACAAAGATTTTACTCCCACTTTGTATATGCTCGCAAACAACGGATTTGTATTTGAGAATTATTATCAGCCCTATTGGTCCCTCTCCACCACAGGAGGTGAATTTGCCAATCTGACAGGTGTAATCCCCGAGTGGATTGAATCCGGCAATTCCTTTACGGTTTCCGCCAACAGATATATGCCCTACTCTCTTGCAGGTTTATTCAAAGACAAAGGATATATTTGTAAAGCTTACCACAACAATTCTTATACTTTTTACGACAGGGACAAGACTCATCCCAACCTCGGATATGATTATAAAGGCATCGGGAACGGCCTTAAGCTTGCAAGCGACAACTGGCCCAATTCCGATCTTGAAATGATGGAAGCCACTGTTCCCGAAATGATTGAAGATTACTTAAATACGGGCATTCCATTCCACACATATTACATGAGTGTCAGCGGACACTGTAATTACAACTGGGGCGGAAATGCCATGTCCAAGAAAAATAAAGAAGCCGCCGTCGAAGCATTTCCTGATTCTTCGACAACGGTTCAGGCTTATATGGCATGCAATCTCGAATTGGAAAATGCCATGAAGTATTTGATTGACGAACTTGATAAAGCGGGAATTCTTGACGATACCGTAATAGTTCTTACCGCTGACCATTACCCTTACGCCATGAGCGAAGGAAGCATTGATTATTATGTGGAACTCTCAGGCATCGAAGATACTCCAAAAAGCATCACGAGGTACGAAAATACGCTTATTCTTTACTGCTCTTCCATGGAAGAAAATGTCTATGTCGATACACCATGCTCTTCGATAGATATCGTTCCGACTCTTGATAATTTATTCGCAGTTCCTTACGACTCAAGACTCTACTCGGGAAGAGATATTTTTGCCAAAAACTACGAAGCCGACAAAGTTTCATCCTCAATGCCGCTTGTAATTCTGCCTATCGGAAACCGTTACAGTTTCTTAACCGCAGCAGGTTCTTATGATTGCGTAACAAAAGAATTTACACCGAATGAAGGAATCGAAGTCGACGATAATTACGTTAAAGATGTATTGAATATGATTTCCAACAAATGGACCTATGCCAAACTAATAATCACAAATGATTATTATTCTAAAGTACTTCCTAAAGAGACGGATTAATTCTGCTGTTTTTTCCTTTTTGCAAAAAGTCCCATTTTATTGTCGGAAATAAGAAAACCCATTAAAAGCAATACGATTCCGATTGTAAGGTAGATAAATACATCTTTAAGCTCGAATCTATCCTGCGCAAAGAAAGGCACTTTTTGCACGAAATCCTTGTTGTATTCAAGAAATACAGAGAATGAATTGTTAATCAGATGGAAAAATGCCGTAACAAAAATACTCTTTGAATTATAAATCATATATGACATTATAAGTCCCATTACCGTAACATATATGAATTGCAAAAGATTCATATGATAAGCCGCAAATACCAATGCCGTTATCACACATGTTGCGAAAATCGGGATTTTTTTGTTTTTAAGAGTACCGTATAAAAAACCTCTGAATGCCGCTTCTTCCGCTATCGCAGGCATGATACCTATGACGAAAAGAGAAGGAATGAAACCACCGCCTCCTACTATCTGACTTAATGATTCATTATCTGTGGAAATGGATGGAAGTATATTGTATAAACCGCTTACAAGCAACGTATTTACTATATATGAGCCGCTTACAAAGAAAAGTACACCTACCATCTCCTTAACACCCGGCTTTTCAAGCGAGAACACATTCTTAAAATCTGCTTTCATATACCACGCATAAAGCACGGGTACAAGGAAAATAATAAGCTGAGTCACTGCATATCCTACAAATCCGAATTTAAGGATGATGTATCCGCCTGCAAAACTTGAAATCAAAAACATTAGAGCAAATACCATCACGATGTCACCGACACCGGGGATTTGCTTTTCTTTCATGTTTACTCTCTTTTCGAAAATCCTGAGACTCCTTGCTCCTTCTCCGAAAAGAATGTCTTCCGACGAAAACACTTTCGTCATAATAAAAATCGCAATCGTCGTATGAATCATCGTTGAGAAAAATACAACCGCGATTATATAAGGATCGAATTTCAGCATGAAAAGATCCTTGATCAAAAGAGAAACATTAAGTATGGGAATCAGTGCATAAAAGATGTTTAACTTGACTCCCGGAAGTACGCTCATTCCAGCACCTGTCATAAGAATAAGCATTAAAGGGGTCGTTAAGTTGTTGGCTTCTTTTACACTCTTTGCTGTAAAATCAACGCAAAGGCAAAGTGCCGATACAAACATGGAAAACAGAATTATTACAACTATCATCAAAAGGATGGATGGAATAAACTGCGTGAATTTAAAACTTCCGACAAAAGTTTTCGCAAGTTTTACGGAATTGAATACATAAATACCCATCAGTCCGAATGAGCAAAGATTAATGGTTACCGAGAACAAAGCAAATATCGATACCGCAAAAAACTTGGATATCATCATCTGTGTATTGCTTATCGGAAGTGTGATTAAGGTCTCCAAAGTACCTCTTTCTTTTTCACCGACAGAAACATCAATCGCCACGGTAAAGGCGCCCATAAGAACGCTTATCATCATCATAAAAGGCATGATATAGCCTATAAGCATACCTGTGGTTTCTTCCTTGCTGGAATAGTCTTTCTTTTCGACCTCAAAAGGTTCTTTCTTTAATTCATCATAATTATCAATGGCGCCTTTTAAACGATCATCGATAATCTTGTCGCTGTAATCGTCAAGGACTTTTTCGACCATTGTTCTGCAGGTCGAAGATTTATTGACGGATGTCAGCGAATATACTGTATAATCCGGATATTCGGCATCTGTATTTTTATAATCGATTATAAGATCGTATTTCGAATCTCTTAAAAGTTTTTCGTAATCTTCCCCTGCATTAATATATTCCGTATTAAAGTGATACTCATGAGCTTCCAGAGCATCCGCAAGCAATTGTTTAATATTTTCGCTCTCTTTTTCGGTCTCATTTACAATTGCAACATTATAGGTTTTAACCGTGGATTCCCTCATGATGCTTGAAGTTAAAAGCATCGATGCAAGAAAGATTAAAGGATAAAGAATCAAAGGAACGATTACCATTATGATAATGGTCTTTGTATCCCTGAAAATATCGACAATTTCTTTTTTTAGAAGGGTTAAGATAATCTTTTTATTCATCACTTCCGCCCTCCTTTTTTACAAGTTCCTTGAAGGTATCGCGAAGATTGTCCGTACCGGTCGCTTCCATAAGTTCCGAAGGTGTACCGTAAGCGATTTTCTTTCCCTTGTAAATCATAAAAATATGGTCGCAAAGATATTGTGCCTCTTCCATGTAATGTGTGGAATAAAGCACAGTCTTTCCGTTTTCTTTTTCTTTTTTCATAAAATTGACAATGGCATCCGAACTGATAACATCAAGTCCGAGTGTCGGCTCGTCAAAAATATAAATCTCGGGAGAATGTATAAGACATCTGGCGATGTTGGCCCTTTGAGTCTGGCCTGTCGAAAGCTTTTCGATACGATTATCGATAAAAGCACTCATCTCCAAAACTTCTTCTATATGTTTTATTCTTTTATCTGCCTCTTCGGGAGCGATACCGTAGATTTCCGAAAGCATTTTAAGCATTTCTCTCGTTGAAAATCTGTTATAAAGTTTGGTATTTCCGGAAAGGTATCCTATGTGTTTTTTCTTTTCAACCAAATCGGTAATCTGATTCATGTTCGAATCGTATACTTCAACCGATCCGCCGTTTGGAGTCATTAACGATGCAAGCATTCTTAGAAGCGTGGTTTTCCCTGCACCGTTTGGTCCAAGAATCCCCAAAATTTCACCGGCTTTTGCTTCAAAAGAAACCCCGTTTACGGCAAAGAATTCTTCCTTGGTTCTTTTTTTCCCTGAGTTCTTTCCTTCATTTCGAATATTCCTTACAAACTGTTTACTTACATTGTCAGCTTTAATCATTTATTCATTCCCGCTTTTACAAAGACATTTACTTTGCAATCAAATCAAAAGGTTTCTCGAGCACTCTCTTAAGTTTAATGTGAGGCGGCTCTTTCTTATCGATAATTCCCACTCTGATAAACTTTATTCCCGCATTTTTGGCACCGAGGCAGTCCGTAAAAAGCTGATCTCCGACAGCGACTGTCTCCTCTTTTTTAAGATTCATTTTATCAAGTGCGACAATATAGTTTTTCTCGGAAGGTTTTCCGGATTTATGGATATAGTCAATCTTCACATTCTGAATGAAAAGCTTGACTCTGTCTTCATCGTTGTTGCTTAAGATAAAGATTTTAAAACCTTTATCCAAAAGACGCCTCATCAATTCGTCGCTTTTCTCATTACAGGGCGCATCATGTGCAACAAGTGTATTGTCTATATCAAATATTAAACCTCTGATCCCCTCATCGAAAAGCTTGTCAAAATCGATTTCATAAACCGATGCCGCTTCGATATCGGGCTTAAACTTACTAAACATTAATATTCTCCAAATATGAACTGTCCAAAAGATTTTTGGTATATTCCGTCGAAGGATGAGTGAACAAATCTTCACTGTCGCCTTCTTCGACTACTTCACCGTCTTTAATGATGTAAATGTAATTGCAGATTTCCCTTACAACCTTGATATCATGAGATATAAAAAGTATTGCAAGATTCTTGCTCTCGTTTAATTTTTTTATCAATTTGATTACCTGTTTTTGAACGGTAACATCAAGTGCCGATACAGGTTCGTCTGCGATCAAAATATCGGGATTTGATAATAAAGCCATGGCAATACCGATTCGCTGTCTCTGTCCTCCCGACAATTCATTCGGTAAATGTTCAAGTACTGTCGAATCAAGTTCGACATCTTCAAGAATGCTTTTTATAATCTCATCCGAATTCTCAAACTCTGCAGGATTTGAATATCTTATCGTCTCTTTTAAAAGCCATCCTACTTTTTTTGACGGATTGAGAGATGCATAATTATCCTGAAAAACATATCCGATTTTTTGACATATTATCTCTCCGGAATCCGCTTTTAACTGCGATGAAATACACTTAGCAAGCGTGGATTTTCCGCATCCGCTCTCTCCCAAAAGGCCGACAATGCTTCCCTTGTTTACATAGAGACTCACGTTCTTCACACCCTTGTCGGACTTGGGATACATATATGTTAAATTTTTAACTTCGCATACTTTTTCTGACATATTTCAAAATTTTAATAAACTAATTTGCTGACTTATCTAAAAAACTTCATCGAAAGATTATTTCAATAAAATCTGAAATCGGTTCACCAAATTACACAAGCATAATTTCCAATTATCAAAAGATCAGCTGCTTTGTGTACTCCTTCGAAGGATTCTCGAAAATATCGCGAACACTTCCTTCTTCTACAACAAGACCGTCTTTCATTACCACGACTTTATCGCAAAGTGCCTTGATAACTGACAAATCATGAGATATGAAAAGAATGGATGTACCGGTCTTTTGGTTTAATTCCTTGAGAACATCTATAATCTTTTTTTGTACGGTAACATCAAGTGCAGTGGTGGGTTCGTCGCATATTAAGAGCTTTGGCTTTAATACAAGCGCTGCCGCAATCATCGCACGCTGTCTCTGGCCGCCGGATATCTGATGAGGATATGCCTGATAGATACGTTCCGTATCATCAAGGCCTACACTTTTCATGATCTCAAGCGCACGCTTTTTCATGTCTTCCTTAGACATGTTTAATGCTTTCTTTCTGATACGCATGGCTTCCTCAACCTGAGGACCGACCTTAAGCACGGGATTCATGGAATTTAAGGGATCCTGAAAAACAAAGCCTATATCCTTTCCCTGAATCTCTCTTATTTTGCATCTCGGGGAATTGAGAATATCGGTTCCGTCAAAATCAATCACGCCCGATTTGGTCATATCCTTTCGGTTTAAAAGACCTGCGATTGCCATGGCGGTCATACTCTTGCCCGAACCCGACTCGCCTACAATCCCGAGAATCTCACCGTTTTCAATTGTAAAATCGACATCTTTTACCGCAACTTCGGGTAATTCATGATCGAAAAATTCAATCTTTAAATCTTTTACTGTAAGCATGATGGAATGATTCTCCGCTTGATAAAAGTCCTATTCCGAAAAGTAGCAAAATCAATGAAAGTGCAGGGAACAATACCATGTAAGGCGCACTTCTTATATATCCGCCGGCATCCGATAAAAGCGATCCCAAAGATGCCAGGGGAGGCTGCACTCCTATGCCGAGGAAAGAAAGGCCTGCCTCAGCCAGAATGCAGTTGTTAAAAGCAATAAATACACAGTTTAAAAATGTCTCAAGGACATTGGGAAGTATATGTACAAATATGATTCTCGCCGTGGGAACCTTAATGAGCTTTGCCATTTTTACATATTCAAGTTCTCTTTGTTTTTTGAATTCCGAACGCATCATTTTGGCAAAAGAAGGTACTATGGCAATTCCCAAAGCCACGGTAACCTGTACCATTCCCGAACCGAAAAGCGATACGAAAACAAGCGCAAGCAAAAGAGACGGTACGGCAAACAAAACATTGATGATTGCATTCAAAAAATCATCAACGATACCGCCGAAATAACCGCAAAGTGCTCCTATTAACGTTCCGAAAAATGTGCCGATTATGACACTGAAAAAAGAAATTGCAACAGAGATACCCATTCCTACCTGGGTTCTCTTTAAGATGTCCCTGCCAAACTCATCACATCCGAAGGGATGAAGAATGGAGGAACCTTTGAGAATTAAGTCTTTATTCATCGCATCAAAAGAATTTCGGTTTAAAAATCCCGACAGTACGAAGACAATCATAACCGCTATAATGATGAGACCGATTTTCTTCTGATTGTTTAATTTAATTTTGTTCATAATTCATAATGGCTTTAGCGAGATTATGAGCACCGCGTCCAAGGTCCAAGCCCAAAATGTTTTTGCATATTTCCTTGCGCTTCTCTTCTTCTACAAGGGTTGTTACGCCTTCAACAAGATCGCCGTAGAATTTATTGCCCCTGTTTACAAGATCTCCGCCGAATACCATTAAATCTTTTTCGGTAAGGCTCTTTAAGAGGAGATTCTGCCTGTAATCAGTTTGAAATACACATGCGGGAATATTTGTACTTAATACATCATAGCAGACGGAATCAGCGACCGTTACAGCGATATCACAGTTCTTTAAAAGCTTGGGGAAACTGGTAATATCGGGTTCAACAATAATCTGAGATGATGTATTGCTCATTTTAAAGAGAACATCTCTTGTAGGCGACTGTTTGGAAGTAACGACTCTCAATCTTACGGAATCATCCAGGCAATCGAGAAGAGAATCAACGATTCCGGGAGCTATTTCATGTACGTCAACTTCACCGGTATAAACCATTATGCTCTCTACAGATCCGTTTATCGGCGGCTTACGAAGGGATAAAGAAGTATCGTAACCGAAAGGAGCATAATCCATACCTAAAAGAAGTTGTGTATTTCCCTTGTATTTGGACATATAATCCAGTTTTTCAACGTAGAGATTATAATTAACGACGCAGTCCACGTCATAAACATCATATAAATAATCTTCGATAAGAACGACTTTGCAGACTTCTTTGAGTGATTTAAAAGCCGTATCAGATACATCATAACTGTCGACAACGCATACTTTAGCACCCGTCTCGCCAATTATTTCTTTAAGGCAGTCAATTGCCTTCTCACTTCCAAGCGACATCGAAGGAACGGTCTTATATTCCATAAAATCGTTCTCAAGAACCGATATGTCGGAATCTTCTCTCGTCACAAAAAGCACTCTGCCCCCCAGCAGTTTGATGGCTTTTGCAATCGAGACACATCTTTTCATGTGACCTTTTCCAATCATTGAATTGGCATCAACTCTGAAAATAACCATTAGCTATACCCCGAAACTTCATCTTAAGATGAATCAGATCCTTACTCTGGGATCTATAATTACATGTATCACATCTGTAATAAAACTGATTACCATTATAAATAAGGCAATCATTAAAACTTCCGCTTCTACCACAGGAAAATCCCTCGTGGAAATCGAATTGATAAGTATCTGTCCGAGTCCCGGTACCGAAAATACCTGCTCGATAACAATTCCCGAACATATCATGTCGGCTGCAATCATACCGATAAAAGTTACTGTCGGCATTACGGCATTTTTTAAAACATGTCTGTACAAAAGACCTGTGGTATTATTGCCTCTCGCATAAGCCGTGATTGAATAATCTTTTGAGGCTTCCTCCAAAATATTTCCTTTTAGAAGTCTTATGCACATGGCAATTTTTGGAATTGCAAGCGCAAATGAAGGAAATATCAAATAATAAAGGAATCCGAAAAAATCAGTTTTGTATGATACATATCCTCCCGGTCTGAACCACCTTAACACTATTCCGAAAAGAAATGTGATTAAAAGGCCCAGTACAAATGAAGGAATCGACATCGCCGCCTGGTTAAGAGGCGATATAATCTTGTCCGATAATCCTCCGGTATGCTTTGCGGTATATACGCCAAGCGGGAATGATATAAGTATCACAATCGCAAGCGCCATAAGCGACATGCAAAGGTTAATTATTATCTTTTCTTTTAAAAGCGAAGCTACGGATATTCCGTATGTATATGATGTACCAAAATCCAGGGTAAAAATACCCAGAAGGAATTTGAAATATCTTAATAAGAATGGCTGGTTTAAGCCCCATTTTTCTCTTAAGGCCGCTACCGCTTCGGGTGTTGCCCTGGTACCCAGCTTATCCATTACGGGATCGCCGGGCACCAGTTCAAATATCAAAAATATAACAAAACTGGTAATAATCAGGGTAATAATCAATAATATAAATTTTTTGATTATGTATTTTCCCATAAATTATTTTACCGTCTTAATCTTTGTAAGATCGAGTACGTACAAAGGATAGAATGAATATCCCTCGAACTTTTTGTTAATAGCTACAAAATCAGGAAGGTCCTGAATATATACATTTGCCGCATCGGAGTTGAGGATTCGGGCGCACTCTTTAAAATACTTGGTGGCTGTCTCATCATCCGTGGCATTTACCGCATTGTTGAATGCTTCATCGTAAGCGGGATTGTTGTAATTGGTGAAGTTATCTCCGGCTTCGGATGTGAATCTTGATAAAAGTGCATTTGCACTTAAGTTTGCCGCATCTACACCGATAACAGTGGATTCATAATTTCTGCCAAGATAAACATCGTTAATCCATGTATCCCAGTCAACTTTTTCAATCGAAGCATTGATGCCGATCAAAGCAAGCTGGTTCTTTAAGACAAGTGCTGTATCAACATGCTGTTCGTAGTTGGAAGGAACAGTGATGGTCATGTCAAATCCGTCAGGATAAGCACTCTTTGCCATCAATTCCTTTGCCTTGTCTACATTAACGTCATATACGCTTGTTAAAGATTCATCGAAATATTTTCCGAAGGAAGGATAAATACTTGTTCCGATCTTGGAGCCTGCTCCGTCGGAAACGTAATCCATTATTTCCTGTGCATCACATACATAGTTCATTGCCTGTCTGACATTAACGTCATTGAAAGGCTCAAATGAATGGTTAAGATACAAAGCCTGAACAAGGTTCATTGTTCCTTCATAGATGGTAAAGTTCTCTTTGTCAAGCTGCATCTTCTGGCCCTTGGTCAAATGGATGCACATGTCAATCGTACCGCCTTCAAGCTCCATTGCAATTGTATCTGCGTTGGTACAAATCTTAAATGTGACATTCTTGATGTCTCCGCCTTCACCCCAGTACTCGTCGAATCTTTCGAATACGACATTCTGAAGAGGGCTCCTGGAAACATACTTGTAAGGACCTGTTCCGATACATACGGTATCGGGTGTCGCATTACTCTTTGGAATAATGGCTGCTTCAACGCTTGCCAGGTAAGAAAGAAATGCAGGATCTGCGGAAGCAAGTCTTATTTCAATTGTATCGTCGGAAATTACATTTACTTCCGATACATTTAAAAAGGCCGAACTAACGGGTTCTCCTCCGTCGCGTCCGGCAAATTTGTTGATTGAATATTCCAAATCTTCAATCGTAACCGCATTGCCGTCGTGGAACTTAATTCCGTTTCTCAACTTAAATGTGTAACATAGTTTGTCCTCTGATACTTCTACACTCTCAGCTACTGCAGGCACGATATTTCCGTTACTATCAGGTTTTACCAATCCCTCAAATACATTGAAGAAGATTTCTTTGGTTCCTGCCGCCACCATCTTGTGGGGGTCAAGACTGTCATCAATGTCCTGAGCGATTCCAATAGTTATAGAACCGGAATTCTTTGCCTTATCGTCTGTGCATGCACACAGTACAGTAGTCAAAGCGAGTAAGCAAAAAAGAACGAGAGTTTTGATCTTTTTCATTACTCTAACCCTTTCTATAAAAAATTTTTATTTACAAAAGGGACCGTGAATTACGGTCCCGTTTTGCCTAATTGAGCATCTTTTTCAATTCGTCCATGAATGTATTTACATCTTTGAACTCTCTGTAAACAGATGCAAATCTAACATATGCAACGGGATCCAAATCTTTGAGTTTATCCATGATCAATTCGCCGATTGTATCCGATCCGACTTCCTTATCTTCATTGCAGAAAATTTCGGTTTCGATTTCATCAACAAGATCTCTTATCTGTGCTGCGGATACAGGTCTCTTATGACATGCTCTTAAGATACCATCCTCAATTTTCTTTCTGTTATATGCTTCTCTGTTATTGTCTTTCTTTCTGACAATAAGAGGAATTGTTTCTATTTGTTCGTATGTCGTAAATCTCTTTTGACATTCGTCGCAAACTCTTCTTCTTCTGATTGAGTTCTTGTCTTCAACAGGTCTTGAATCAATAACTCTTGTGTTTTCATGATTACAGAAGGGACATTTCATATTTTATTGTGCTCCTATTCTTCTCTGTTTGTTTTCTTTACAAAAGTGGGAACAGTAATCTTTCCGGAATCTTTTGTAACGATACTTGCAGTATTCTGAACCGGTCTTCTCTGTGCAACGGGAGCAACTGACTTTCTCTGAAGTGCAGCAGGTCTGGGTCTGTTTGCATCAAAGTTTGCTCTGTTGATGGAAGTATCAGGTACGATATGCTTGGGAAGAATCGGCTCTGAATGAAGTCCTGTGGCAATAACCGTAACAGTACATGAATCCTGACCGTTGTCTTCTGAAAGGAATCCACCGAATACGTTTGCCTGAGAACCGCATTTTTCAAGAAGTCTCTTTCCTACGCCTGTAAAGTCTTTGAATTTAACTTTACCCTGTACATAGTATACAACATCCGAAGCTCCGACAATATCAGTCTCAAGGATCTGATTCTCGATAGCCATGTTGCATGCATCAATACCTTTGTTGTCGCCTGAAGCCTGGCCGATACCGATATAGATATCTCCCTTCTCGGTCATTGCCTTCTTCAAATCTGCGAAGTCGAGGTTGAAATCACCCTGTCTGTTAATGATATCCGTAATACCGGAAAGTGAATGCTCAAGAATTTCATCGGCTTTCTTCATTGCCATCTTTGCATCCATATCATCATCGGCAACCTTAAAGATGTTGTCGTTCTTAATAATAATGATTGAGTCAACGCATTCACGAAGCTTTGCGATACCTTCTTCTGCGTATCTTTCACGAACAGCGCCTTCGAATGAGAAAGGCTTTGTAACGATTCCGACTGTAAGGATACCGAGTTCCTTTGCAATCTGAGCCACGATGGGAGCTGCACCTGTTCCTGTACCGCCGCCCATACCGCATGTAACGAATACCATGTCGGCACCTGTCAATGCAGCTTCAAGTTCATCAACGCTTTCCTTTGCAGCACCTTCACCGATTGTAGGATCGCCGCCTGCGCCAAGTCCCTTTGTAAGTCTCTCACCGATTCCGATGAGCTTGGGAGCCTTACAACATGCCAGGTCCTGTTTGTCTGTATTGATACCTATAAATTCAACACCCTGAACATTATCATCAATCATTCTGTTGATTGCGTTGTTTCCGGCACCGCCGACACCTACAACGATAATACGGGCTACTACATTAAATTCGTTTGGTTTAATCTCGATAGACATAACCTGGGACATTTTTAACTCCTCCTAAACACAATATGAAATATACAATTTATAGATATATTGCTAAATTTACACACATATATTGATATTTTACAATTTTTTCTTAAATAAGGCAATGTTTTTTGACAAAGTTTTCACTCAACAAGTGTAATACCCGGGGTATCTTTCACCTCATCGACAAGCAATGATTCTTCCTCATCGTCAATATTGAATACGACATTGGAGTTTGCTTCGGTATAATTCTCCATGTGAAGCACCCCTTTTTGGCCCTTTAATTCAGGTAAAATCAACGTCAGCGCATTGAATTTTTCATCCATGTCGCTGCCGGTTCCGATGTTTACTCTCACATCCTCAAAAAAGAGCGTAATGGTTCCGGATTCATCAAAATAAATGGTATTCGCATACAAAGAATTTTTATTTAAAAGTTTTGTAATATTCAAGATTGAATTGAACACCTCTTTGTTTTCGATGGGAAGCGGTTCGTAAAGATTGAAATGATCGAAAGAAAGACCTGTTACTACGGGAACGTTTTCGGTTTTAATCTTTGATACTTCCACTATCGTGCCATCATTGTCAAAATACATGTAATTGCCGAGGTTGGCTATGCATCCTGCGACATATTTTTCAAAAACGGTAATCTTAACCGAATTCCTGTCCACTATTTTGACGTCGATTCTCTCCACGAAAGGTATGTCTTTTATCGGTTTTCTCTTGTATTTAAAATTCAGAAAAACCGTATTCATGCAAAGTTTGGAATCAAGCACGTAATTGGTTATCTCGTCGGTCGTATAATGACTCGAGCCTTCAACGGTAACAGTCTTGACTTTAAATCCCTCGATAAACGCAAAAATGAGTATCCCAACGATCAATACGAGAACGAGGGGTACTATAAACTTGGTCACATTGTATTTAAATACCAATCCGACCTTTGAAAAATCCATATCCGGTTTTTTCAGTTTCCTCTTTTTTGCCATTATCTTCTCTCTATCGACTTACCGATATTCAAAACCAGACCAAGTTCCAGATACATAAATAGAATCGAACTTCCGCCCGACGAAATCAAAGGAAGCGGAATACCGGTATTCGGGAACAATCTGGTAACAACGCAAATATTAATAATAACCTGAAGCGCGACATGACTTATAACACCGACGACTATCATCCTGTCAAACAGGCTGTCGGTGTTTTGCGCAATCATATACATTCGCGCTATCAAAACAAGGTATAACAATATGACTACCAGGCCGCCGACGAAACCGAGCTCTTCGCAGATAAGTGCAAAAATCATGTCGTTTTGGGCTTCGGGAAGTTTTTTGATCTTCTGCATGCTGTTGCCGATGCCCTCGCCTAAATATCCGCCGGAGCCTATCGCATACATGGCCTGATTGGTCTGATCAGCAGATGCGGGATAATCTTCCGGATAAAGCCATGCAAGAAGTCTTTTCGCCTGATAAGGATGTATATCGGCCTCTTCTTTGCCGTGGTTTGCCGCTATCAAAAATCCAAACGCCAGTACGCCGATTACCGCAATTACAGCCAATACCGTCAGGCTGTTTTTTACGTCCGGTGCTGCAACAAGCATCATCACAAACAAAATTCCGAACACAACGAGTGACGAAGAAAGGTCGGATGAACATTTAAGAATTAAAAACGAAGGAATGGCGGCCAAAAACAGATAAAGGATAATTCCTCTTTTATGTTTAAGGCACATTCCCGCATTGTAAATGACGATTGCAAAACAAATGATAAGCAAAAATTTCGAAACTTCCGAAGGCTGGAAACTGAAATTGATGCCGGGAATATGAATCCATCTGTAAGCTCCGTTGGCTTTAAGAAGGAAACCTCCGCCGACAAGCGCACTCTTTTCCGTCTCGCCTCCGACATCACTGCCCACGTGCTTCATGATTTCGATAAAAATAAACATGGCGCATGTGAGAATATAATAAGGTATCGGATTAAACAAAATCTTTCCGATAACAGGCTTGTCTTTTAATTCCTTGAAATTTATTAAAGAAAAAGCAAGCATTCCGCCAAGGCCAATGACAATATAGACCAGTGTCTTAAACAATGATCTGTCGGAAAACTTAAGTGTTAAAACATTAAGGTAAGTCTTTGACGCTCCGTCTTCAAATGCAAGAGCGGAATAAACGAACACAAGACAGAAAATCGATAAAAATACCGCGATGAAAATTATCGAAATATCTATACCTTCATGAGAAAACAATTTATTCTTTTTTGACTTTTTATCAACTGTTTTTTCTCTCATTTTTAAACCTTTATTTAACGATATGCCAAATATCCTATCATGCAAAGAATTACCGTAACAATCGTAAATACGGTAACGACTTTCTCTTCTTTCCATCCGCATTTTTCAAAATGATGATGAATGGGAGTCATCTTGAAAATTCTTTTACCGTGGGTAAGTTTGAAATAACTTACCTGCATAATTACCGATCCGACTTCAGCCACATACACAAAAGCAATTATGATAAGGAAAATCGGAACTTTCAATTCAATTGCACAAAGTGCCACAAATCCTCCGAGTGCCAAAGCTCCTGTATCGCCCATAAACACTTTTGCGGGGTGCGCATTGAACAATAAGAATCCGAAAAGCGAGCCGGCAAAAACAGCAATGGGGAAAATAAGCGAACTTCCTTCTGCAAGAGCAATTACAAATAAAAATGCAAATATTACAAGTGTAACTTTGGATACGAGTCCGTCAAGACCGTCCGTAAAGTTGGCACCTGTGTCCGTACCGAGTATAACGATAAAATCAAAAGGAATTACCCACCATCCGAGGTTAAATTCACCACTTACAAAAGGTATCTTAACCGCAAGGGATATGTCCGTAAAATAGTACAAGTTTATAAGAATGCCCACAGTGAAAAGAACCTGAAGACTCATCTTCTGCCAGGGCTTTAAACCTTCGGATTTTTTTCTTTTAACTTTAAGAAAATCATCGAGGAAGCCTACGAGGCCGAACAAAACGGTCATAACGCAGGGAGCAATCATTTCAACATTGTTTCTTACCAAAAAGAGACAGGGAATCGCAAACGACAAAAGAATCATCAAACCGCCCATTGTAGGCGTACCGTTTTTGGCCAGATGGCTTTCCGGCCCTTCCGTTCTTACTGTCTGTCCGAATTTAAGTCTTCTTAAAAGCGGAATTCCCGCGGGCGCGGATAAAACCATAATTGCAAACGCAGACAGGAAACATACAATCAACTTCACACTATCACTCATTTTAAGTACCTTCATTTATTAATTATTTGTATTATTGGCAGGCTCAATAATATCTCCGGTCATCTCATCGGATATATCATCATCAACTTCTGTTGTTTCTTCTTTTATAACATATTTTGCAGTATAAATGCCCTTCTCGTTCAACTCCTCAAGTTCTGCCTCTGTAATTGGCTCGGTCATGGGAATATTAAGGTAAGGGAGTACTTCGGTATATATTTCTCTTGTAAGCATACAGGCCTGATTTACGGCACCGGCCGACTGATCGGGAATATTCGGTCTGTCGATAACAACATACATTACAAGTTCGGGATCGTCTGCGGGAGCAAAGCTCATAAAAGATACAACATACTGTCCTGCCTGATATCCGCCGACGCCGGAAATCTGTGCAGTACCTGTCTTGCCGCCGATTCTGTATCCCGCGGGACGGGCTTTTTTACCTGTACCTTCGGATTCTTCAACAACACCTATACAGTAATCCTTCAATTTATCGCTTGTCGTCTCGGATACGGTCTGCTTTAACAATTTAGGCTCGATATTTTTGATGACACAGCCGTTCTCGTCAACGATTCTGTTAACCACATGGGGCTCGTAATATTTTCCGCCGTTAATAAGCGAAGAATAACCCGCAATCATCTGAATCATTGTAGTGTTGAAGCCCTGTCCGAAAGAAGCTGTCGCAAGCTCTGTCGTATTCAGTGTCTTTTCATTAAACACAAGGTTTTCGGCGCTTACTTCTCCGGTTAAATCAATGCCTGTTTTTATACCGTAAAAATCTTTTGTATATTCAAGAAATGTTTCTTTACCGATCTTTTTGCCAAACTGTGTATAAGCAGGGTTGCATGATTTAACAAGACACATTCTCAAATCTCCGCCGCCGCATCCCCATTTGTGCGAACAGTGAATGCTTCTGTCGAGAATCTGAATGACACCGCTGCACGCAAAGCTGTCCTGAGGAATAAGTTTACCCGAATCAAGTCCGATGGCTGTAGTAATGGTCTTTGCAACCGAACCGGGTTCATAAGTATCGGAGATGCAGAAATTCTTCCATACACCGTCTCTTACATAGCCCGAAAGATCGTCATCAAGTTTGTTTAACTGCTCCTGGGTGAGCATGACTATTTCATCTTTGCCGGTCTCTTCGTTTAAAACCTTAAGATAAGGATCTTTTCCTTCTTCGAAAAAGATATTGCTTGAAATTCCGTTGATATATTCCTCTTGGATTGCAAATTTGGTCATGAGTTCCTTAATCTGCTTCTCGGAATAATATTTGTCGATTGTAACGCTTCTTGGATCGTTCAAATCATAAAAAGGATAACCGGCCATTGCTTTGATATTGCCCGTATCGCATTCCATGATAATAACACCGGTATTGTAGGATCCGGCTCTGTCCTCAAAATCCATGCTATTGTTCATCTCGACGATTTTGCGTTCAACTATTCTTTGAATCGAAGCATCGACATTTAAAATAAGGGAATTGCCGTTTTTAGCGGGCACAATCTGTTTTTCAAGATTGGTATAGTCGTTGATATATCCAAATGATCTTCCGTTGATGCCCTTTAATTCGGTCTCATAATACTGTTCAAGGCCATACGTGCCCTCATCACCGTCATTAACGTATCCGATAAGATCGCAGGCCAATGTACCGTTAGGATAGATTCTGCTGTAAGAATCCTCAAACTGGATGCCGAGTATGGGAGTCTCTTTGCTGCCCTTTGCTTTTGACGCTTCTATTGCCGACATCAAAGGTTTCAGTTCTTCGGTATCAAGTGCATAAACTTTACCGTTTTCATCTTTGGATATTCTTTCGTAAGCATCCTTGGGATTGGCATTGATAAAATCGATAATCTGCTGCTTGTCAAAGCCCAGATACTGATTAAGAGCATTTGCTGTCGCCTCGATATAGGACGAATTACCCATCTGCTTTGAATAATCCATAACCTGCTTTGCATCAAGGATAACAATATACTTTTTTATATTGGAAGCAAGAACGGTTCCCTTGGCATCGTAAATGCTTCCCCTCTCGCAGGGAATGACAATATCCGAAGCCTGACGCTGGGAATAAACCATTCTTTTGTATTCTTCGCCTTTGTAACTTACAATGTAGGAAAGTCTCGCTATGATTACAACGAAACAGATAATAAGAATTATGAATAAGACGCGAATAAGAGCAACCTGTTGGTTACTCTTATTATCCTTTTCTCCGTATTTATCGGACGCTTTTGCGCCTATCATTCTAAGGAAACTTTCTTTCCAGTAAAGAAGAGTCTCCGCAATCCATTTCAAAACACTTTTTAAAAAACTTTCAAACATGAATACTTCCTAATGTATCACCGAATATACTCTCACATAATCGTTGGTATAATCTTCTGTGTATGAAACAATCTGTCCGTCGGATGCGTAATGCATTCCGAGTTCTTCGATTGCTATTCTTCTAATCTCTTCGTAATCAATCGAATTGTTGATTGCTGCCAGGTCTGCGTCGTTGTTTTTCTTCATTGTCTCGTACTGCGACTGAAGAGAAGCTATCTTGTCTACCGAAGTGGACATCTGACCCTGCAAACTAATATACATCAAAATCGACCCGATGAAAAGACCTATACACAATATATAGAAAAAACTCAGGAGCAGTTTACCAGATATGTTGAATTTCTTGACTTCTTTGGGAAGCACTTCAAGGTTTCTTTTATGCTTTTCCTTGGGTTTAACCTGTACTGCCAGGTTGGAATTTGTATAAATCGAATTGTTTCTTCTTTTTAATCCCTTAAATTCAAGTGTTTGTGTTTCCATTGATTCACCCTCATTCACATTAAATCTTTTCGAATATTCTTAGCTTGGCCGATTGGCTTCTCTGATTCTCGCTTAGTTCCTCTTCGGAAGCCGTTATCGGTTTTTTTGTAATGATTTTCCCTTTCGGTAATCTCCCGCATGTGCATACCGGAAAACTCGGCGGGCATATACAGGGATTTTCCGCAGTCTTAAAACAATTCTTGACTGCTCTGTCTTCGAGAGAATGGAATGTAATTATGCAAAGTCTTCCGTTTTCTTTCAGGCAGTCTATCATGTCATCCAAAGTGTTTTCGAGGACTTCAAGTTCCCTGTTGCACTCAATTCTTATCGCCTGATAGGTTCTTTTCGAAGGATGTCCGCCCTTTTCTCTCATCTTCGCGGGTATTGCCGCTTTGATAATCTCGTTGAGTTCGAATGTCGTGTTTATCGGAGCTTCCGTTCTTCTTTGACAGATATGCTTTGCGATATTCTTTGCAAACTTCTCTTCCCCGTAATCTCTTATTACTTTGAAAAGCTTGTCTTCCGGGTACTCGTTTACAATTTCGTAAGCACTGAGAGCGTTTTCTTTGTTCATCCTCATATCGAGTCTTGCATCAAATCTGTAGCTGAAGCCTCTCTCAGGTGTATCGAACTGATACGAACTCACTCCCAAATCTGCCAGGATTCCGTCGACCTTGTCGATGTTCTCTCTTTTTAAAATCTCTTTAATATTTTCAAAGTTGCTGTGTACAAATGTTGCGTTTTTGTATTCTTTAAGTCTTTCTTTTGCCGCGCTCAAGGCTTCTTCGTCCTGATCTATTCCGATCAGCCTTCCGGTACCGCTTAATCTTTTTAATATCTCGAGCGAATGTCCGGCGCCTCCGAGCGTGCAGTCAACGTATATTCCGTTTTCTTTTACATTAAGTCCGTCAACCGTTTCATTTAACATGACGGAATAGTGTTTAAACTCCATCGAGTTTCCTTTGCTTAGAAATCTATGTTATCGAGATCATCCTCGAAATCATAATCATCAACTTCGTCGTATTTAGCCTTGGACCATATTTCTATGTATTCGCCCTGTCCCACAAACAAAAGTTCTTTCTGAAGTTCAGCATATTCTCTTAAGTTCTGCGGAATGGAAATTCTGTCCTGATTGTCGACTTCAACCTCTACGGCTGCGCCCTGCAAACGTCTTTTTAAATTTCTTGACGCTTTGCTTCCCTGCTGAAGTTTGGAAAGTTTCTCTTCAACCTTCTTCCATTCATCAACGGGGTAAATGGTTAAGTTGTGATCAATACCTTTCGTAAGGATGAATTTACTTCCGATGGCATCACGAAATTTAACAGGGAGGATTACTCTTCCCTTGGCATCCATATTATTCTGATATTCTGCCATGAATCCCATGTCGCTACCCGTAAAACAAATCTTTAGCTAAATTAACGCTCCAAATAATATTTCGGTCACATGTGCCTAATAGTTAACCACTAACTTATCACTTATTCACCACTATGTCACCACTGATTTCAGTATAGGGAATTATTAAAGAAATATCAAGGATTTTTTTAAGATTTTTTAAATTTTTTTCAAAGAAAAAACAGGCTGAAAAGCCTGTTTTTTCGCATTTGTCCATATATTGTGTCGTAAAGAGGTATTAACCCCCTAAATCTTCAAAATTTAAAAATTATACATTAAATCTGAAAAGAATAACATCTCCGTCTTTAACCACATATTCCTTGCCTTCAAGTCCGACAAGACCTTTTTCCTTTGCAGCGGAAAGTGAACCTTCCTTTATAAGCACATCATAAGGAACAACTTCAGCCTTGATAAATCCTCTCTCGAAGTCGGTATGAATCTTTCCGGCAGCCTGGGGAGCTTTGGTTCCTTTCTTGATAGTCCATGCTCTGCACTCATCTTCGCCTGCCGTGAGGAAACTTATAAGTCCGAGAAGTGAGTAGCTTTCGGTAACAAGCTTATCGAGACCGGATGACTTAACTCCGAGTTCATCAAGATATTCTTTCTTTTCTTCTTCATCAAGATCGGCAAGTTCCTGCTCAATCTGAGCACAGATAACAAGCGCGCCCGAGCCTTCGGCCTTTGCAATCTCGCGAACCTTCTGTACATAAGCATTGCCCGCACCGTCATCCGCAAGGTCGTCTTCAGCTACATTTGCAGCATAAATAGTCTTCTTTGCCGTAAGCAGATTATATTCTTTGAACGCTTTCTGAAGATCCTCATCATCGGGAACTTCAAATGTTCTTGCCATCTTGCCTGCTTCAAGATGCTCCTTGATGCCCTTAAGCATCTCCTCTTCCTTGGCAAGAGCCTTGTCCATTCTGGCGCCCTTTGTAACCTTGGCGAATCTTCTCTCGAGAATTTCAAGATCAGAGAAAATAAGTTCAAGGTTGATGGTCTCAATGTCACGTGCGGGATCTACCGAACCTTCAACGTGAATAATATTCTCATCTTCAAAGCATCTTACAACGTGAACGATAGC
>DFEM01000180.1:0-147 GCA_002369155.1 Lachnospiraceae bacterium UBA3802
CTTCCTTAACAAGAGTAGTGATAACGATTTCACCCTCTTCGCCGTCGGGAACATTTTCTCCTGTCTCGGGATTTATTATTTCTATATATAAGTAATCATCGAAACAATGCATTGCGGTCTCACCGGGGCAGTTGATGCCGATGCCGG
>DFEM01000180.1:196-8522 GCA_002369155.1 Lachnospiraceae bacterium UBA3802
TGATGCCGATGCCGGGGCCGTAGATTTCGGTAAGTCCGTAAATATCATAGAGTTCGATGCCGAGCCCCTCTTTTATGGTCTGGCGCATCTTGTCGCTCCAGCGTTCCGAACCGATAACGCCTTTTTTAAGATGAATCTTGTCGCGGATTCCTCTTTTATTTATTTCTTCTGATAAAAGAAGTGCATATGAGGAAGTTGCGCAAAGAACGGTAGACTTTAAATCTATCATCATCTGAATCTGCTTTTCCGTGTTGCCGGGTCCCATGGGAATAGCCATGGCGCCGAGTCTCTCGCAGCCTGCCTGGAAGCCTACGCCTGCGGTCCAGAGTCCGTATGCGGGTGTGATATGGATACGGTCTTTCTCGGTAATTCCCGCAATACGATAGCAGCGCTCAAACATAATTGCCCAGTCTTCAACATCCTTTTTGGTATAAGGAATGATAACAGGCTTGCCTGTGGTACCCGAGGATGAATGAATTCTTACTACTTCTTCATCGGGAACAGCCTGTATTCCGAGAGGATATGCGTTTCTTAAATCCTGTTTGTCTGTAAAAGGAATTTTATAAAAATCTTCCTCGGATTTAATTTCGGTGATGCCGGCTTCACGATACATCTTACCGTAATAACTGTCGCCGGCCACAAGTCTTTTGACCTGTTTGTCGATAAGTTCCAATTGTTCTTTTGAAGGTTTCATTTTGTACTCCTTATTTCCGGCCGACTTCAACGCCGTGAAGGAAGGCCTTTTTGTTTACTTCCACAAAGTTTGCTTTTACGCTTGTCTCGATTGTAGCAAGCAGATCCTCTTCGGAAAAAGGAAGGAATCCCGCTCCCTTTGCCACACCGAGAACCGCTACATTAAAGAACTTGGAGGAACCGAGTTCTTTGCAGAGTTCATCTGCGTTAAGTACTACAAGTTTACTTATATTCTTTTTAAGAAACTCTACCATTTCTTTTCCGTCATATCCGGTAGGGTTCAATGATTCCGTGACAGGCTTTAAGCATATTTCATTGGTAATGACCGCTCCGCCTTCTTTAAGATAATCAAGATTTCTGACCGCTTCGGAAGGTTCGAAAGCTATGATTAAATCCGCGCTCTTTTTCGGAATAAGCGGTGAATATGCGTCTTTGCCGATTCGTACATGGCTTGTGACGGGGCCGCCTCGCTGAGCCATTCCGATGGTTTCCGCGGAGTGAACAATCTCACCTTTTTTCTCGGCTGCTGCCGCAAGAAGCTTGGATGCAAGAACCGTTCCCTGTCCTCCGACTCCGCAAAGCAAAATATTGTAAGACATCTAGCGCACCTCCTTTTCGATGGCTCCCATGGGACAAACCTGTGCACAAAGGCTGCAGCCCGTACACATCGATGCGTCTATGGTTACCTTGTCATTCTCAAAAGAAATTGCGGGACATCCGATTTCTCTTATACATTTTTTACAGCCGATACACTTATCGGTAACGATACATTTTTCCGTAGGTTTGAAAAGTGCCACACACGGAGATTTGAAGATGATTGCTTTTACTCCTTTGGCATCGGCACATTCGTTGATTGCCTTCTTTGCTTCTTCAAGATTAAGGGGATTGACTGTAAGTACTTTTTCTATGCCCATTCCCTTAAGAATCATTTCGATGCTGATTTTGTTTACGACATCTCCCATCATGTTCATTCCGGTTCCGGGATGGGGCTGGTGTCCGGTCATGGCCGTGGTTGAGTTATCGAGTACGCAAAGAATCATGTCTGCTTCGTTGTAAACGGCGTTCGCGATTCCGGTCATGCCTGACGCAAAGAATGTCGAATCTCCGACAAATGCAAAATTAACGGTTTCCTTATCCGTCCAGTGAAGACCCTGAGCCATCGTGATTCCGGCACCCATGCAAAGACATGTATCAACCATGTCAAGAGGCATTGCGTTGCCCAAAGTATAACAGCCGATGTCACCCGAAAAGTTGGCTTTTCGTCCCTTCATAGCCTGTTTAACCGCATAAAAGCTTGCTCTGTGAGGGCAGCCTGCGCAAAGAACGGGTGGACGCATGGGAGGTGTCGGAGCGCCTTCATTCTGAGAATTTTGTGCATCTTTGGATTTTTCGTCTCCCAAAAATGAAGCTATTTGTGCAGCCACACCCTCTGCGGTATTTTCGCCCGCAAGCGGAGAGTTGCCTGTATGTTTTCCCAAAACTTTTATTTTTAACTGCTTCTTTCCGATTAATCCGAGAAGTTCCTCTTCAAGATAAGGGAAAAGTTCTTCCACAACCAAAACTTCTTCCACGCCTTCAAGTGCGTTTAACAAAAATCTTTCGGGAAGAGGATGAGGCGTAGCCACTCTTATTAAGGAAACATCCGTCCTGTCCTGAATGTATTCTTTTGCATATGCAAAACTTGCGCCGCCTGCAAGAACAGCCTTCTTATTGCCTGACTTTCCCTGAAGCGAGTTGAATCTGTAATCCGAGAAATCATCGCCGATTGCGGGATTTCTTTTTTCGATCATCTCATGATTCATCCTCGATAAACGGGGGAAAATTACAAATCGCTTTGAATTTTTGACAAATCCCGGAATGTCTTTGGGCTTTGCATTTTCATCATAAGTTACGGATCCGTAAGCATGGTCGATTCTTGTGGTAGGTCTGAAAAGAACGGGAGTCTTGTATTTTTCGGAATACTCAAATGCATCCTGAATCATCTCGTAGGCTTCTTCGACACTGCTTGGATCAAACACGGGGATACGGCAGTACTTCGCAAAGAGTCTCGTATCCTGTTCCGTCTGCGAAGAAATGGGGCCGGGGTCGTCTGCCGATACCACAACGAGTCCGCCCTCAACACCGACATAAGCCAGCGACATCAATGCATCGGATGCCACGTTAAGGCCCATCATTTTCATGGTTACAAGACATCTTGCTCCTGCATATGATGCTCCTGCCGCCACTTCCATAGCGGCCTTTTCATTGATGGACCACTCTACATGAATGGCCTTGTCTTTGTTTCTTTTTGCTATTGTATCCACTATTTCGGAAGAGGGAGTTCCGGGATACCCGCAGGCCAGATTGACACCTGCCGCAATCGCACCAAGCGCTATCGCCTGATTGCCCATTACATATTCTTTCTTCATTGTTCTTTTCCTTTATATAAATTAAATTATCTTAAAACCAATTCGGTTATGCCTTCATTAAAGCCGCCTCTGACATTTTTTACTCTGTTGTGTCGGCCGTTTGAATACTCATCATAAATCATTGTACGAATCGCCGTTCCGCGATTATGCCCGTGAATGCATCTTATTATATATACGCCGTTTCCCGCGCTTCGCAAAACTTCGTCTATCTTTTCATTGGCTTCCCCAGTTCTCAAACCATGCAGATCGATCTCTATAATTCCCGTTAAATCAAGTGCCATATTTATTCCCAATCACTTTGCAAAATCAATTCTTTCCATCCATTTCATGCAAAGATCCGGCCACTTTCCGACATCCGAAAACTGTTCAACCGGATCGACTCCTTCCTTTAAAAAAGGATTCTCGTTTCCGCCATTTTCTTCTTTTTTGTCGGCAAACTGTTCTTTTAATTCCTTTTCTCTTTGCTCGGATACATTAACGCCTTTTCCTTCTTTTACGGCTTTAACGGCATTAAATACCTGTTCCATCGTATATTCTTCGCCAAAATTCCCTGCAAAAAAATCTTTGTTCGGAACGCTTAATCCGTGGAACCCTTCGGGAAAAACAAAATGTGCAAAATAAACCCCGTTTTTCTTAAGTGCTTCCGCCATCAAATAACTGTTTTCAACAGGAACCAGATTGTCATCCGCCGTCTGCCAGATAAAGCAGGGAACGGTATCTTTTGTGACCTGTTTTTCGAGTGAAAAATAGTTCTTCTCTTCTTCGGATGCATCCCTTCCGACAAGCTGCCATATGGAAAATTCGTGGGAATGCTCACCGGCCGTAATTACGGGATAAGAAAGAATTGCGCCGTCGGGCTTACATGAAATATCTTTATATTCGGGATTATTATCCTCGATTTCTTTATAGTGAACTGCGAGCGAGCCGCACACATGCGCACCTGCAGAAAAGCCGCAGACAAGGAGTTTTTTGCCCCTTATTTTGTAATCGTCTTCTCTTTTTCTTACAAATCTGACTGCTCTTGCAAGATCATTCATCGGCTGCTTTTTTAACAAAAACGTACATGTTATATCCGTGGTGTATGTTAATACGAAAACGTTCATTCCCCTTTTGTAAAATTCAATCGCGGGAATTGAAGCTTCGGGAGGAACGCACATGCAATATGCACCGCCCGGAACCACTATCAAGCAGTCTCTCTCCGCGTCTCCCTCATGAAGATACGCGTGAATATTGGGCGTAAATCCATAAGCCGCAGGATAATCGTATTCATTTTCTTTCCAAATGATTTCTTTGAATTCTTTCATGTTTTCACCTGTGAAATTGTTGAACAGGGGATTCGTTGGAATTGATTAAATCCAGTAAGGATAGTCTTCGATTTCTATATAGCCGTTTTCATCCTTTTCGATGAAGCAGGCCATAAAAGCGTCTGCGAAGCTTATACCCGATGTGTATAAGAAAAGAGGGATAATCTCCATTCCGAGAATACCCATCAAAAGGAATATCCACGCTTTTTTCTTTTTTAATGCAAAAAGATGTCCGCCGTAAGCTCCGAGAAGGAAGCCGAGCCAGACAAATTTGGCCTTTTTAACTTTAATCGGATTTTCATAGGGCGCAAATGATGTATCGATGATTGAAGCGATTCTGCCCTTCATGAGAATTATAAGATATACGGCTCCGCCAAGAGAAGCAAATGCCGCTATGTAACTTACTACATTGAGTGCCGATGTGATTTTCTGAAAAACTGCGAGTCCTGTCGAAACCCCGCCGCCCATGCCGGCAAGTTCCAGAGTCTGGCTGATGTCATCCGGATTTACGGAGCTTCCAATGGAATCCATAAACAGAGAAAGCAGGGATCTTCCGAGAATGCTGAAAGATGCCCAAAGCGCAATAATCAATACAAGCACCAGAATCAGTCCCTGTATGTGAAGGATCATTATATCCTTATATCGTCCGTCGGTTCCTTTGGGAGGAAACACGCTTCTTTCCTTGTTTTCCATATCGGCAATTCACCTTTTAATTGAATTCTATGGTTTTGATATCGTTGGGGGTAACCTGAATAAATCTCTTGGGAGAAGATGTGGGAATAAGTGCAAGTATTGCATCATCAAAGCTTCCCGTGAATTTATCTTTTCCGCCGATTACGTGAATCAGTACCTCTTCGTTGTTGTATAAAACTATTCTGTTATTGTCGAAAAAGACATCGGTGTAGTCGATATCAAAATACATTTTATCCTTGAGTTTCGCGTCGTAATCATAAATCTCGGCTTTGTATTTATGTTCACTGTTGTCGCTGTCATAAAAAAGCACAACATACTTATCGTCTTCGTAAAGAGATAATATCTTTTCCGACAAAAGCGATTCTCCGGCGCTTCGAGGCATCTGATCGCCGCTGTAGAACATGATTCTGTTATCGGCAACTGCCACCGCCTTGCTGTTTCCGGCAAATTTTATCTCGGGTACAAGAGCGCCCTGATAGATATAACTTGATACCAGATTGTCCTGATAATTCTGTCCGACTTCGCCGAAATTATAGAATCCTACCGTCGAATAAAATGAGCCCTTATCCACGTTAAGATAAGAAACGGCGCCTATCATGCCGTTTTGTGAAATCGCTATCTCGAGAGGATATCCAAAGCCTTTCATCGTGGTGTTAAAGAAAAGCATCTCATCTCCGGATGTATTGTATACGTAGATCGGAGTATTGTTTGTTCCGTCGAGCACTGCCATGATATAGCCGTTGCCCGAAGCCTTGAATTTTCTTATCGGCATTCCGGTGTCAATCTTTCCGAGAACATTTTTCTCATCCATTACGTAAATGGTTCCGCCGTTGTAATCCGCCACAGCCACGATATCGCCGGCAACGTCAACCAGAGGTTTTTGCATCTGAAAAGCTTCGTTCCAGATCTGCTCGCCTTTGTAATTGACGCATTTGATTCCGTCGGAATTGTATACTATAAAATTGTTTCCGAATCTTTGAACTTCAGAACCCGTCGATATAAAGAATTCAGTGGAAGAAACCTCCGTTGCCTGAACATATTCTTTGTTGATAAAGAATACTCTGAAAACAACAAAGAACACGCAAAAGAGCAAAATGAATGCAAGTATCCCGATGGATACCCACATCATTTTGCTTACTTCATGTCCTGCTCTCTTTTTATTGAATTCATCAAAAAGTTTGTCTTTTTTATTCTTCGCGGGAAATTTTCTTATATTTCCGGTTTCTTTTTCGTTCTTCATCTGTCCAAATAATCCTAGTCAGCAATTGTGCTGAATCTGTAAATTGTAGTAGATTTAAATCCTTTATTTGCATCAAACAAAGGTCTTGCGAATTTTGGTTCTTTCGCACTGTTGGGATAGTACTGGCTCTCTAAGCAAAGGCCCTGACGCTGATTGTAAACCGCGCCGTTCTTTCCTTTTTCTCCGCCTACATAGTTGCCGATGTAGAACTGAACACCGGGTAAATCCGTAAGTGTTTCCATTACGATTCCGGACTCGTCATCGATAACGGTAGCTGCCAGTTTGAGACTTCCGTCCCAGTCATTGATGCAGTAGTTATGGTCAAAACCGTTGGTGAATTTAAGCTGCTCGTAGTTCATGTCAAGCTGATCGCCGATCTTCTTGGCAACAGTGAAATCCATGGGTGTGCCTGCAACTTTTTTAATTTCGCCCGAAGGAATGCTTTCGTCGTCAACGGGAAGGAAGCTGTCTGCATTAAATACGATGGACTCTCCCAAAATGCTTCCCGAATCATGACCGTTCAAATTGAAATATGTGTGATTGGTCATGTTGATGATTGTCTTCTTGTCTGTGGTAACATCGTAATCGATCTTGATTTCGTCTTCTTCTGTAAGTGTGTAAACAACCTTTGCCTTAAGATTTCCGGGAAGTCCGAGATCCATATCTGCCTTGTCGATTGTGAATGTTACGCTGTTTTCTCCAACCTCTGCTGCCCATACTCTCTTTTGAAGTGAGCCGAGTCTTGCGGTATGAAGGTTGTTTCTGTCATTGTCGTTTACTTCGAGTTTGTATTCTGTTCCGTCGATTTCAAAACTTGCATCTGCGGTTCTGTTTGCAACGGGTCCTACGATAGCGCCGAAGCACTTGTCATCGTTGAAGTAATTCTTTACATCTTCATATCCGAGAATAACATCTCTGACTTTTCCGTCTTTTCCCTTGAAAAGAAAATTGGTGATAATACAACCGAAATTAATGAAGGAAAATTCCGTTTCATTTTCATTTTTGATTGTGTACTTAAATAAATCTTCTCCGTTCGGTCCTTTGCCGAATTCTTTAACTGTAACGCCCATTTTTGCCCTCCTGAAAATTGTTGTTATAATTCCACCCTTCCTTCGAGTGCACGAAGAAGAGTAACTTCATCGATATATTCGATATCTCCGCCGACGGGAACTCCCGAAGCAATTCTGGTAACCTTGATGCCTGTGGGTTTGATGAGTTTGCTTATGTACATCGCCGTGGTTTCGCCCTCCAGAGATGCATTGGTTGCAATGATCACTTCTTCCACATCACCTTCAAGTCTTGCTATCAGTTCCTTAAGTCTAATGTCTGCGGGACCGATTCCGAGCATCGGAGAAATCGCTCCGTGAAGTACGTGATAAACTCCGTGATACTTGCCGGTCTTCTCATATGCCGCAAGGTCTCTGGGATTCTCAACCACCATTATCGTCTTGTGATCCCTGCCTGCATCGGAGCATACCGGGCAAAGTTCAGAGTCCGTCATCGTCAGACATTCTTTGCAGTAATGCGTATGCTTCTTTGCATTGTCTATGGCCGCCGTCAGTCTCTCCACTCTTTCGTTTGGAAGGGAGACTATATAATAAGCCATTCTTTGAGCAGACTTGTTTCCTATGCCGGGAAGTCTTTCAAGTTCTTCTATTAATTTGTTGATATGTCCGCTGTTTACTTCCATCTGCTGCTCTGTCGATCTTTCTTAAAACTTTTAGAAATTGAGTCCGCCGAAATTCATGCCGCCGGTCATGTTGTTAACCGCTTCGTTGTTGGCATCTTCTATCTGAGTTAAAATATCGTTCATGCATGCCATGATAAGGTCCTGAAGATCTTCAACATCATCGGGATCCACTACCTCGGGATTGATGGTTACATTCTTAACCTCTCTCTTGCCTGTCATGGTAATGCTTATGGCATTGCCGCCGGCTGTGGCCGTAAATTCTCTGGTCTCCATAGCCTTCTGGTTCTCTTCCATCTGA
>DFEM01000103.1:0-25347 GCA_002369155.1 Lachnospiraceae bacterium UBA3802
ATCTTCGTATTATCGATGATGCATTATTTCGACTTATGGCATCAAGAAAGGAAGTATGTCAGGAGATTTTAAGAAATCTGCTTGATGATGACAATCTTGAAGTAATAGAAGTAACACCGCAGGATGAAATGGTGAGTCTTTTCAGAGGTGTGGTGTTGGATGCCCTTTGTAAACTTTCCGATGGACAGTATTGCAATATCGAGATGCAAAAGAACGACAGAGAAAACGATGTAAAAAGAGTCAGATTTCACGCGTCGATTGTTACAACCAATAAGACACCCAAGGGAAGCGATTTTACACAGATACCAAATGTAAAAGTATTATATATATCAACATATGATGCACTTGGGAACAACCAGACAGTAACGCATGTTTCCAGATGCCAAAGAATAAAAGACAGTTATTTGCCGATAGATGACGGAGAAGATATAATATTTGCAAATACAGAAATAGATGATGAAACAAAACATTCGAGATTATTAAAATTGTTCTTAAAGTCGGAAAGCTTTTATGATGAGATGTTTCCGGCTTTAAGTGAAGCAATGAAGTTTTATAAGGATACGGAAAGGGGGCAGGAGACAGTGAGTGAAGTAACAAAAGAATGGTTTAACGAAGGAGTTGCTGCCGAAAGAGTTAACACAGAAAGAGAAAAGAAACGAGCCGATGCTGCAGAAGCTGAAAATATAAAACTTCGCGAAGAACTGGAATTATTAAAGAACCGGCTTCGGGAAGCAGAGAATGAAGTTACAAAAGGATAACAATATGCGAATTTACGTGGATTTTGATGATTGCCTTTGCGAAACGGCAAGATTTTTTTCGGACATAGCTTTAAAAATGTTCGATATAGATGTTCCTTATGATAAAGTAAGATTTTTTAATCTTCAGGAATCATTTTCGCTGACGGATGAGCAGTATGAACAGATAATGATAGAAGGGCATAAGCCGGAAGCACTTTTGTCTTTTGAAGAGACGCCGGGTGCATCGGAGGTGCTCAACGAATGGATTGACAAAGGATATGAGGTATCGATAATTACCGGACGTCCTTTCAGTGCATTTGATCCTTCAAGAGAGTGGCTTGATAAACACCGTCTTGAGAAAGTAAAAATGTATTGCCTAGATAAATACGGTCGCGAGAATTTTATAAAGGACAGCAGTTTCAGCCTGGAACTTGATGATTATTACAAGATGAAATTTGATTATGCCGTTGAAGACTCTCCTTCGGCATTCCGCTTTTTCAAACATCTTCCGGACTTGAAGGTAATGGTATATGACCGTCCCTGGAATCGCGAATGCGAATTTCCGGGTGAGAATTATCAAAGATGTTATGACTGGGAAGCAATCCGTAAATTGATAAAATAAGGATAATTCAGCATTCGTCATATTTAAGGATAAAAAATTCAAAAGAGGACTTCAAAAAGTCTTCTTTTTTTTGCAAAAAAACACAAATGGTGTTATAGTTTTGTTCAATACCCACTAACATAATAGGTTAATGGCAAGACAAAGACGAAAATGGGCGAAAATCCCGATATCAAAAAGGATTTCGCACTTGCAACTCAAGAGAAACAATTATAGGGAACAGTTGTTGCGATAATAAATACTTATCACCGGATATAAAACCTATGTATTTCACAAAGAAAATAAATCTATAGTATGCTCTTATGCAATAAGAATTATTTATCACTCGAAATACATGTTGAAATAACGGAAATATATAAAAAAAGGAAGGTAAAATATGGCAACGGATTATGCAACTTTAAAAAAGGGCGGATTTATGAAACAAAAACAGAAAGATCATTTTTCACTGCGTCTTTCTGTAGTAGGAGGCCAGGTAAGCACCGAGCAGCTTGCAGCCATCACAGAGGTGGCCAATAAATACGGACACGGTTATATTCATCTTACTTCAAGACAGGGAATCGAAATTCCTTATATTAAATTGGAAGATATCGATGAAGTTAAAGACGCGCTCGAAAAAGGCGGCGCAAAGCCCGGCGTCTGCGGCCCGAGAGTACGTACAATCACAGCCTGTCAGGGCTCGGCAGTCTGTCCGAACGGCTGTATTGAAACAGAAGAACTTGCGAAAGAATTAAACGACAGGTATTTCGGCAAAGAACTTCCGCATAAGTTTAAATTCGGTATTACCGGATGTCAGAACAATTGTTTAAAAGCGGAAGAAAACGATCTTGGTATTAAAGGCGGAGTTAAGGTCGAGTGGGTTGAGAAAGATTGTATCTCCTGCGGAGTCTGTGAAAAAGCATGTCGTGAAGGCGCCATTCAGATTAAGGACGGCAAGATAGAAATCAATCAGGATAAGTGTAATTACTGCGGCAGATGTGCATTCTCATGCCCGACGGATGCATACAAAACAAACCCGGGATATTTAATAAGCTTTGGCGGATTGTTTGGAAACAAGATTAATAAAGGAGAGGAAATAGTTCCTTTTGTTGAAGACAAGGAAACCCTCTTTAGAATTTGCGATGCGGCTCTTAAATTTTTTGAGGATAACGCAAAGCCCAGCGAGAGATTTAAATTTACAATAGACAGAATAGGCAGGGATAAATTAGATGAAGTTATTTGGAAAGCATATAAAGGCGAATAAAATCGGAGTTTTGGCGGTTCAAGCCATTTTAATGTTTGTATTGTTATCGGGTTGTTCAAAAGCCCGGACGGATATCGTGAATTTGGATGAGAAAAATTCGCAAAATAACGAAGCCGGCCAGAATATATCGGAAGAATTGACAGTTGAAGAAGATCAAACAACAGTTTTGGAAGAGGAAACTTCAAAAGATCAAGCACTTCCTCAAAGAGTAATAGCTCTTTCAAAATCCAACGCTGAACTTTGGGTTTTGGCAGGCGGAGAACTCGTCGGAACTTCGGAGGATGCATTAAATATAGAGGGAATCGGTGAAGGTGTTGAAGACCTGGGAGATATGGACAAAGTGAGTCTTGAGGCAATCACGGCATTGGAACCTGATTTACTTATATTATTCGGTACGGAACCCGCACAGAAGGCTCTCGGCGAGGCAGCAAGCGAAATCGGAATCCCCGTATTATTTACCAATATCGACGGATTTGAGGATTATGAAAAAGTCATGAAAGAATTTACAGATCTCACCGGCAGAGATGATCTTTATGAAAAAAATGTCGTATCCGTCAGAGAAGAGATAGATGAAATCTTAAAAAAAGTACCCGAAGGTGAAGAAAAGACATATTTGTTTTTGCACGTATCGGCGACAAAAAGCAAAGCCGAAAAGAACGACTATTTTGCAAGCGAAATATTTAACAGTCTGGGCTTAAGAAATATCGCATCGGATGACAGTTCTTTCGATGAACTTTCCATGGAAGCCATTGTTTCGGCAGATCCCGATTATATCTTCGTGGTCCCCAGAGGCAATGAAAAAAAGGCTCTTGAAAGCTTTGATTCCATTTTTGTAAACGACCCCGCATGGGAGTCTTTAACAGCAGTAAAGGAAGGAAGATACACACTTCTTTCCAAAGACCTTTTCGGATTAAAGCCCAATGACAAATGGGCTGATGCATACAAGGAAGCTTACGACCTCTTATATACAAACGAATGAAAAAAATAATCAAATGGTACATATTACCGTTGGGAATACTCATTCTTTCCCTGGTGGCTGCTTTGTTTGCCGGAAGCAAATCCATTTCCGTAAAGGACATTATTAAGGTTCTGTCAGGAGGCGGAAGCGCATTTCAAAAAGTCATTATTTTTCAGGTAAGAATTCCCAGAATAATAGCCACAGCCTCAACCGGTGCGGCTCTTTCGGTATCAGGGTATCTTATACAAAACAATTTAAATAACACTTTGGCATCGCCGGGGATTCTCGGTATCAACAACGGGGCGGGTCTGTTCGTGCTGCTTTTCGCGTGTCTTTTCCCTTATCACTACGCGGGAAAATGCTTTGCGGCTTTTATCGGTGCACTCTTGGTAACGACAGCCATTTGTATTCTCGCATCAGTGACAGGGATGTCAAAAACATCCATTGTTCTCTCGGGAGTGGCATTTTCGGCACTTTGCCTGTCGGTTATAGATATAATCATTTCGCTTAAACCCGAGACGGTAGCGGACAGAGTGGCTTTTCAGATAGGCGGGTTTAATGCGCTTAACATCAACTCGGTTAAATTTGCCGTACCTTTTATAATTATTATCCTTATTGCCTCTCTGATCATGGCTCCGTCACTGGATATTCTGATGCTTGGCGATGATGTTGCGGGAGGACTCGGATTAAATATTAAATTCTACCGCGCAGCCCACATTCTTTTTGCAGCACTTCTTTCGGGAGCTGCTGTCAGCATGTGCGGAATAATAGGCTTTATGGGACTTATAGTTCCCAATGTTGTCAGACTTTTTTACCGTGGAAACAGCAGGGGCGGAATCTTCCTTTGCATGGTAATCGGCGCATCTTTTTTGACACTTTGCGACCTTTTGGGAAGAAGTCTGGTTTACCCGTATGAGTTACCCTGCGGACTGTTCCTTAGTTTAATCGGTGCTCCGTTCTTGGTATGGATGCTGATAAAAAAGAGAAAGAGACTCGGAATGGCATGATTGAAGTTAAGAATCTGAAAACAAAATATTCTTACGGCGATGAGTTTTCGGTAGCAAGCGCATTGTTTGAAAACGGCAGGATTTCCGGAGTCATAGGAAAAAACGGAAGCGGCAAATCCACACTGCTAAAAACCCTCGCAGGACAGAGAAAATACGAAGGTCGGATTTTAATCAACCAAAAAGAATGCAGTGAATATTCATCCATGGAAAGAGCCAGAGAAGTCGCATTCCTTCCGCAAAGCGTAAAGAATCTGAATATGGATGTAAGAACCCTTGTCGAACACGGACGTTACCCGTATCACGGCAATTTCAGGAGGATGGGTGAAGAGGACGAAAAAAAGGTAAACCGTGCGCTTGAATTAACGCATATGAAATCTTTTGAAAAAAGAGATTTATACGAGCTCTCCGGAGGTGAGAGGCAGTTAGCCTATCTTTCCATGATAATAGCGCAGGACAGTTCCATGATTTTAATGGATGAGCCGACCACTTATATGGATCGGATTCACCAGGATGAGTTTTTTTCAATCCTCAGAATCCTGGTCAAAGAAGGCAAAGGAATTGTAATGGTTTGTCACGACATAGAACAATGCTTTGCATATTGCGACAAAATCTTTCTTATGGAAGACAGAAAACTTGAGTATGCGGGTACCCCCGATGTTTTTACCCAAAACGAGCAGATAATCAGAAGGAACTTTGGCATAGCAATGAAAAAGAGCGAGGATGAAGAGTCGGTTTATCCTTTTGTAATGAAAAAATAGGAGTAAAGATATGAACATCAATCAGCTTAAATATGTATTGGAGATTGCAAATTCATCTTCCATAAGAGAAGCGTCGACGAGATTGTTTGTGTCTCAACCCGCGCTTTCCGCGAGAATTCGCGAACTTGAGGAAGAAATAGGGATTCTTATATTTGAGAGGACCAACAAAGGTATCAATCTGACAGAAGAAGGCAGAGATTTTGTCGAGTATGCAAAAAAAGCGGTCGGACAGTTTGAGGTTCTCGAAGAAAGATATCTCTCAAAGGACAGCGACAAAGAGATTTTTTCCGTTTCCACTCAACACTATAATTTTGCAATAAAAGCATTTACCGCCGTAATCGATAAGCTTCAGCCCGAAAAGTATGTTTTTTCCATACATGAAACCAAAACCAAAGAGGTTCTTGATGATGTTAAAAATTTAAAAAGTGAAGTAGGCATCTTATCTTTTTCAGGATCTAACGAAAAAGTAATGAGAAAGCTCCTAAAGGATTTCGGTCTGGAATTCACACCTCTTATGCGAAGAGAAACCTATGTATATGTTTGGAAAAATCATAAGTTTGCAGGCAAGAAGGAAATTTCCATAGAGGATATGAGACCGTACCCCTGCGTGGCTTTCGATCAAAGCAGCGACAGTAATTTTTATCTTTCCGAAGAAGCCATGGCGGATTATACATTTGACAAAACCATCAAATCCTCAGACAGAGCGACCACTATGGAAATTATTTCGGAGCTTGGCGGATTCTCCATAGGATCGGGAATGTTATCCAAGGAAGATGCCATTTTACAGGGTCTTGTCGCCATAAAACTTAAAGAGGAAGATCCCCTGATTATCGGTTATATTACGAGAAAATACAGTATATTATCTCACTATGGAGAGAAATACATAGAAGAACTGTTAAAGTATAAAGAACTGTAAATTGTGATAAACGATCATTTTCGCAGGCAATAAGAAAAGACGAGCTAAAAATATGGTAAAAAAGTGTAAAAGGGAATAAATACATTTTTGAAAGGAGAAAAAATGCCTTACATTCAAATCAAAGCTTATCCCAAGGATGAGAAAATCAAAGCAAAAGTAGCGGAAAGAATCAATGAAGTTTTTTTGGAGGAGTGGGGATGCGCTCCCGAAGCAATTTCCCTGTCTTTTGAGGAAGTGGAGCCTGCAAACTGGGAAGAACAGGTAGTTAAAAAAGAACTCGAACCAAAGAAAGATGCATTGCACATTTTTAACGGTAAAAAACAGTATTAATGTCCTTATTGTTTCTATTGAAAAGCGCCTTAAATATTTATAAAATTAGGTTGGGTAAAATATTTGATTGAGGGACTTAACTTAATTGGGCAAAAAAGAAACGGCTTTAATTGAACATCCGATTTCTCCGGTTTACGATGAGAATTCCGAGATACTGATTCTCGGAAGTTTTCCTTCGGTCAAATCCAGAGAAATCGGATTTTTTTATGGGCATAAACAAAACAGATTCTGGAAGGTTACAGCAGCGGTTTTTAACGATAAAATACCGGAGAGCATCGAAGAGAAAAGGGAGTTTCTTTTAAGAAATCATATTGCTCTCTGGGATGTGATAGCATCCTGCGAAATAAAGGGTTCATCGGATTCGAGCATAAAAAACGTAAAAGCAAATGATTTGTCTCTTATTTTGAACAATTCGAGTGTTGAACATATATATGTAAATGGAAAAACCGCTGAAAAAATGTATAATAAATATATCTTTCCCACCTTGCAAAGAAAGTGCACGGTGCTTCCTTCAACAAGCCCCGCCAATGCGGCATGGGATTTGAATAAATTGATCGAAGAGTGGAAAGAAACAATAAAAAGCGGAAAGCAGGCAGAAAATGGCAGATAACAAACCGGAAAAAGATGAAAACAAAGAGCTGGCCTGGGAAGAGATTAAAAGAGAACATATAGTCAAAGATGAGTGGATAGATTTCAGAAAATCTACTTATCGTTTTCCCGATGGCAGAGTGTTTGAGCCTTATTACAGCTACAGCAGAAGAGATTATGTCGTAATAGTTGCAACGGATACCGAAGGAAACTACATCTGTGTTCGTCAGTTCAGACAGGGCATAAGGCAGGTTACGACCGAATTTGTGGCAGGCGGAATCGAGCGGGAAGGCGGCAGAGAATACAGAAGCGATGACGGATCAAAAGCTGAGGACGAACTTGATGCAGCCAAAAGAGAACTTAAGGAAGAGACGGGATATGAATCCGATGATTGGAAGTTTCTTTTAAAGGTGCCCTCAAATGCTACGATGGCAGATAATTACGCATATATTTTTATGGCAAAAAACTGCAGAAAAGTTACCGGTCAGTCATTGGATGAAACGGAATATCTTAATGCAAAAACATATAAAGGCGAAGAGATAGAAGAGATGATAGCAAGCGGCGAATTTGCACAGGCAATTCATATACTTGCATGGTTTCTTAAAGATAAAAATCAATAACAGGAGTCAACATGAGAAAAAACAAATTGTCTAAAAGAATTATAAGTGCGATTACAGCCGCTTTAATGATATTCGCAATCGGATGTACAAATAAAACCATCGATACTACGGATTATCCCACCCCGATCGGAGAGGAAACGGAATCGGGAGAAACACTGACAAATACAGAAACAGAGGCAGGAGAACAAGCCGGTTATTTAAGCGGTGTATCCGATGAAGATATATTAAAACCCGAAAAAAACACATTAAAAGAAGACGGAAAATATACATATAATCCCGCTGTGATTCCAAAGTGGATATTGGAGGAATACAAGGATAATCCAAAGATTATAAGAGTTTCAAAAGAAATTTTGATTGCAATCAACAATTGCGATACGGAATATGTTCTTGACGAAAATCTGAAAATGACGGACAAAGATATCGAACTTGTAAGCAATATCGTGTATGAATCAACCCCCATTGCAACGGTTGTTGACTGGGAACCGACCGAAACAAAGAATGTTTACAAAATATTGTATTTTCCTTATAACGGCTTAAGCGAATCCGAAGCGGATGACGGAACGGGTGAACTGGTTCCTTTGGATATGGATGAGGTAAAAGATACAATCGATGATTTTAAGAATTATGTATCCGAAACCATAAACAATAATATATCCGCCGACATGAACGAAAAAGAAATGGCTGCGGCCATTTACAGACATATCATTAAGGATTACGAATTTTCACCCGAAAGTACGACTGATTATCTTTCCTTAAATTTTGAACCCATTTCTCAGGGTGAAATGGTCAAAGGAGCCATAGATAATAAATATACATCGGGAGTGGAGCTTGAGAGAATCTTCTCATTTTTCATGAACCAGCTTCAAATTGAGATGTACGATCTTGCGGGCGGCGGCGGATATTTTGACAAGAAAGTTCAGGAGACGCTTGGCGATAAAAGACCTATCTCATACGGCTGGCTCTGGCAGTTAATTTGTCTCGACGGCGAATATTATCAGTGCGACATAATTCTCGAAAAACTGATGCATGATGAAAATAATCAGGGCAATGAGGATGCAGAGCCTGAGATGTTATATTTCGGAATGAGCGATGAAAAGAGAAAGGAAACTTATAAATTCTCAAGCGCAAATACCCATGTCTACTGTATTACATTGGGAACGGAAACAGGCATGGAACTTCCGAAATGTCCGAATGATTGCAAATTCAATTAAAAAACGGAGAAAAAATGGGTTACAACTTTTTTAACATTAAACCGGTAAAAGAGTCTTTTAACCGCAAACTGTCGGAATTTTCTGCTTCTCTCGGACCCGCACTTTGCGAAGGAAAAGATATAACCTTTGCGGACAATGATATTACCTATACTCTCAAGCTTCAGAATGAAAGAATAAAAGAAAAAAATCTGGAGATGGAATATGAAGTCTATTCCAGGGAAAAAGGAAATGAAAAATTCATTACCGCAAGCAGCTGGCAGGATGAGCATTATGAAAGTTCGGTATGTTTCAGATTCTGCGGTGTAAAAAGAAATGTAAAACATAATGGGAAAAAAGTATATAAAGACGATCGAAGAAGTGTTCTTTACGAGACGGTTACGGATGTGCTTACCGACTCGCATCCGGACAATGAGACGTATGTTTGTCCAAACTGCGGTGCGCCTTCAACCATAGCCGAGCTGCAAAACGGCTGTAAATACTGCGGCACATGTTACAAAATGGATGATCTTTTTCCGAAGGTAACAGGTTTCTATTTTCTTGATGATGTGAGCACCGACAACAAGGAAGTAAAAAAACTCATGCCGCTGTTTATGATTGGCTGTGCGATTCTTCTGTTTGTCTATATCAGGATTTTTGTAATAAACACAGGTGAAGCAGCCGGTCTTTCGGCATTAATCGGAGCCTGCATCGGAAGCCTGTTTGGCGGCGTAATACTGGGTTATTTTTCATTCTCGATTTTTCTTCTTTTACGATTGATATTTAAGGGTGTAAGTACTTCCGGAAAAATGGGTACTGCCGGGTCGAGAAGCAAATTCGAAAACAGAATGAAAAAACTTAGTCCCGAATTTTCTTTTGAATATTTTACAAGCAAGGCGATATCACTTATTAAGACGGCGGTATATTCAAAAAACGAAGAGGAACTTTTGTTTTACAAAGGCAAGCCTCTTGATGAATCTTTTAAAAATATTATTGATTTAAATTACGGCGGAGCACTCGGTCTTGAGAGTTTCAAAGAGAAAGATAATATCGTGACTGCGGTGACCAAAGCGTATTTTGATGTTTTGTACGAAGAAAACCAAAAGGTTAAATTCAAACATCAGGTATTCAGAGCAACATTTCAAAGAAGGACGGATGTTCCGGTTAATTTTAACTTTTCAATGACGCGAATTTCGTGCCCGACGTGCGGTTCAAGTTTTGATGCGACCAAAAACAAATTCTGCCCTTCCTGCCAAAACGAATACGAAATCATATCGGATGACTGGATACTGACGGAACTTGTAAAGATGTAAGGTTTATTTTTCGGCAAAAAAGCCGATATAAATATTTTAGGAGAAAAATCAAATTCAAAAGTGTAAGGGGTGAGAGACTTGAAAAAGAAAAGAAAATCGCTTAAGAAATCTTTACTTTGCAGCATTATCATTTTTGTTTCGATAATGATTGTCATTATTACTCAGATTACCATTAAGCTGGCAGTTGATAACATTCAACCGCTTACCAATGTTGTTCTTGCCAGAGAGACGATTGCCTATGCAAATGAAGTCAGCGGCTGGTGGAAAAACGTTGAAGAAAGAGTAATTCAGACAGCCAATATTTACAGAAATATTCCCGAATTATCCGAGGAAGATACCAGAAACATGCTGCTTGAAATAACGAAGCTTGATCCTGATTCTCAGGATGTTTATATGGCATTCGGCGATACATCCGTATTTTTGGACGGATCGGGCTGGATTCCCGATGAAACTTTTGAATTCACCGAAAGAGCCTGGTATACGGGAGCAATCGAGAAAAAAGGTGAAATCTATACTTCCGAACCCTACGTTGATGCTTCAACCGGAAAAACATGTCTGGCCTGCTCAATACTTGTTAAAGACAATGTGGTATTAAGCAGCGATGTAAATTTCGACAAAGTATTCGAAAAGTTTTCGAAATTTAAATCCGTATCCGATGATGCAATTTTTTATATCATAAACAAAGAAACCAAAGATGTACTTGTAAGCAGCAATATGACTTGTGTCGGACAAAATCTTTCATCGGCTTCAGATCCCATACTTAAAGGACTTGCTCCCGTTTTTGATTCACTCGATACTTCTGCCGCTGCCAATCCGGGAAAAGTAAAAACCGCCGGTACGGATGCAGGCAAAAAAATGTTTACCGCAACTGATATCGAGGGAACTTCATGGGTTGTTGTAAGTGCCGTACCCGCACAGTTTTTGGGAAACAGCATTATGAAGGTAATGATTATTACTTTTGCCAGTGCAATCATATTTATGATTATTTTATCAGTAATCTTTTATGTAATTTTAAGCAAAGCACTTAACCCCGTAACCAAAGTTACAGAAAGAATTATTGAAATAGGTAACGGTGATTTCACTTCGACAATCGTTCCGGAAGGAAATAATGAAATTACCACTTTGAGCGAATCTTTGAATGAATATATAGAGAAGATGAGAAACACTCTTCGAAGTCTTTCGGGAATATCCGGAGATATGAATTCGAGAGCCGGTGAGTGTTTTGATATCTCGCGTACTCTTTCCGAAGCCAATAAGAATCAGGGTGAATCAATTGAAAAATTAAATGTAACCCTTAACGGAATGAACACATCAATTGACAGGATTGCCAATGATGCCGTGGCTTTGGCGGATACATCCAATCAGCTCACCGAACATGCGGAAACAGTAAGAAATCTTTGTCAGGAAACAAAAGAAGCATCTCAGAGCGGTAAAAATGAGATGGAAAGCATGACGAAGAACGTGGAAATTCTTAATGAAACAATCAACGATCTGACCGCACTTATAAGAAGTACCGCAAAATCCATAGAAGAAATCACCGGAATTACGGAGACGATTAACGCGATTTCGGAACAGACAAATCTTCTTGCACTCAATGCTTCGATTGAAGCTGCAAGAGCGGGAGAGATGGGCAGAGGCTTTGAAGTCGTTGCTTCCGAGGTAGGCTCTCTTGCAAATCAGTCTTCGGATGCCACACAGAATATCCAAAGACTTATCGAAGATGTAACCAAAAACATTAAGGATATCAGCGCCAAGGCGGAAATCTGTATCAAAGATATGGAAGACTGTGTTAACGGTGTTGAGGGAGCCAACAATTCCTTTAACAAGATTTATTCCGATGTTACAAAGGCTACGGACGGCATTATCGATATTGCAAACGACATTGCCAAAATCAGAGATTATGCTACCGGAAATGCCGATACAACAAGGGCACAGGCAGCCAATATCAATGAGATACTGGATTTGAGCGAGATGATTGTAACGGAAAGCAACAAGCTTAACACAGAGACTCAGAATATTACCAATATTTCGCAAAACCTTAACCAGTATTCCGATGAGATTAATTCGGATCTCTCACAGTACAGGGTATAATTTTCATTGACGATAAAATATTTTCGTGATATTATTTGCACAGTTTAAGAAAGGCACACGGAAGTGTGATGGTGACGGAATGATAAACAGATAGTTTGATTTGGTAAATGCAGACGAGAATTTAATGACCTCAAAGGGTCTGTTTGTGTATGCCGAATTGGATTATCGTATCATTGGGATTTCACCGGATGGGTGTGCTTTTTGGCATATAATCTTTAATTGTACGTATAACCTGCTTTCGGCATGAAAGCAGGTTTTTTATGTTCCAAAGAAAAGCAGACAGCAGGTTCGGAAACTTGTTTGAGGTCTTTCAAAGGAGGCGGTATATATGGCACAAATAAAGGTAAGTGAACTAAAGTTTTCTTATGAGGACAGTTTTGATACTGTTTTGGAAGACGTGAATTTTAATATAGATACGGATTGGAAACTCGGTCTGATAGGGCGAAACGGCAAAGGAAAGACGACGCTTTTAAATCTTTTTCAGGGTAAATACGAGTATGAAGGAAGCATCGTCTCGAGTGAGAGATTCGACTATTTCCCGTATCCGTACAATGAATCGGATCTGGAGAAAACCGCGGATGAACTTATTGAAGTCTGGAAGCCGCAGGCGGAAAGCTGGCAGGTTCTTATTCAGATGAATCAGATAGGAATGGATGCGGAAGTTTTGTACAGACCGTTTAAAACACTCAGCTTCGGAGAGAGAACAAGAGTAATGTTAGCCGCACTTTTTGCCGTGGAAGGTGAGTTTCTTTTAATCGATGAGCCGACCAACCATTTAGACAGTGAGGCAAGAAAAATCGTAAAGAAATATTTGCTTGGAAAGAAGGGCTTTATCCTCGTTTCTCACGATCGAGATCTGCTTGATGCGGTCTGCGATCATGTGCTGGTTTTAAACAGAAAAACCATCGAAGTGCAGGCGGGTAATTTTTCATCCTGGTGGGAGAACAAAGAAAGGGCAGATGCGTTTGCAAAGGCCGAAAACGAGAAACACCAAAAAGAAATTGGCAAGCTTAAGGCGGCAGCAGACAGGGCTGAAAGATGGGCTGATAAAAACGAAGCAACCAAGATAGGTTTTGATCCGACAAAGGAACATGACAGATTCCTGGATACCAGAGCTTTTATCGGGGCCAAGACCAAAAAGATGCAATCAAGGGTTAAAAATTTCGAAAAAAGAATCGACATGGAAATCGAAGAAAAAGAAGGATTGCTTCAGGATATCGAAAAATCGATTGACTTAAAGGTTGTGCCGCTTAAGCATCACAAAGAAGTCTTAATCCGGGTAAGGGATTTATCGCTAGGGTATGAGGATTCGCCAAATCCCCTTTTCGAGAATCTGAGATTTCAGATTAATCAGGGAGACCGCGTGATACTAAAGGGCGATAACGGCTGCGGAAAAACAAGTCTTATTAAGGCGATTTTTAAAGCCGCAGGTCTTAACAATCGGGAAGACAATCTTTATATTAACGGTACTCTTGATGTGGCTTCGGGTCTTAAAATATCCTATATCAATCAGGACACATCATTTTTATCCGGAACATTAAAGGATTACTGCGAGAAAAACGGATTCGAGGAAAGTCTGTTTTTTGCAATTCTAAGCAATATGGATGTTAACCGCACGCAGTTTTCAAAGAACATGGAAGATTTCTCGGAAGGACAGAAAAAGAAAGTCCTTGTGGCTTCAAGTCTTATTACGTCGGCGCATCTTTATATCTGGGATGAACCGCTTAATTACATCGATGTGTTTTCGAGAATGCAGATAGAGAAGCTTATTCTTGATTTCAAACCGACCATGCTCATTGAGGAACACGATGTGCGTTTCCAGGAAAAGGTGGCGACCGATATAATTAATATTGAATAATTCGTACTGCTTAAAAGAGGGGCGGTACATTATGTATCGCCCTCTTTCCTGCTTTTTCCATACAAAAGGCATCGGCACAAGAGAAATAAATATAGGCAAAAGAACAAATCTTTGCTAAATTATATATGGTTATTTTATAATCTGAAAAAAGAGTTACCAATACTCAAAATTAAGGAAGACTGAAATGAAAAAAGAAGAAAAAACAAATGTAATGCGAGTTCTCGATGCGAAAAAGATTGCGTACGAGAGCCATACCTACGATGCGGATCCGACATTAACGGGCGAGCAGATTGCGGGAATTCTTAATGAAGATTCCAAAAAGGTTTTTAAGACTCTTGTGACTCAGGGTAAGAGCAATACATATTATGTTTTCGTGGTTCCTGTAAATGAGGAGCTTGATTTAAAGAAGGCAGCCAAGGCAGCAGGCGAAAAGTCCATCGATATGATTAAGCAAAAAGAACTTCTTCCCCTGACCGGATATGTACATGGCGGATGCTCGCCCATCGGAATGAAAAAACAGTTTAAAACTTTCATTCATCAAACGGCATCTTCATATGAAAAAATATACGTAAGCGCGGGAAGAGTGGGAGCTCAGATAGAAATATCTCCCACGGATTTAATATCCGTTACACGAAGCATTGAAGCAGATATTATTGTTTAATGTACCCTTTGGATGAACAATTGAATAATGATGTTTTGAAAAAAATTTATTACCGTTGAAAAAAATTGTTGACGTGAAAAAAATCGTGTGATATTCTTTTTTCAAATTTAAGAATTTAAACCGTTGAAGCGGAGATAAAGGCAATGATGCCCTTACAGAGAATCCGGGGTGCTGAGATCCGGGTGTGAAACAAGTTGTCAAATGGACCGCAGAGGGCGCAGGGAAATGAGCAATCAAAGTATTCTGCGACGTTTAGGCTAACGTAACCGGCCGGAGATATGTAGGTATCTCGCTAAGCGCACGAGTCAAATCGTGAATCAGGGTGGCACCGCGGATATAGTATATTCGTCCTTGACAGAATCGAAAGATTATGTCAGGGACTTTTTTTTGCACTATCAATTACTTTTTCCTCCCTGTAAAACTTGTAATAACACCCCACAGTCCCTGACAAATCAGATAAATAATGACGAAAGGAAGAACAAATGAAAATACTGCCTTCTCTTGATGAAGTCAAAGAAATCGCAAAATCCGGAAAATACAATGTATTGCCGGTAAGCACCGAGATTCTTTCGGACTTTACCACACCGATTGAAACAATGAAAATTTTAAAGAACGTTTCGACACATTGTTATATGCTCGAATCGGCGCAGGCAAACGATACCTGGGGCAGATATTCTTTTCTGGGTTTTGATCCCAAGATGGAAATCACCTGTATCGACGGCAATTTAAAAGCCGGCAATCTTGAGATAAAAACCTCGAATCCTTCCATCCAGCTTCGTCAGATTTTATCCGAATACAAGAGTCCTAAATTTGATTACCTCCCCTCTTTTACGGGCGGACTCGTGGGATACTTCTCATACGATTACTTAAACTACAGCGAGCCCACAGTAAAGAGAGATGTTTCCGACAGCGAGGCATTCAAGGATGTGGATTTGATGCTTTTTGACAAAGTAATCGCTTTCGATAACGTGAAGCAAAAAATCATCCTTATCGTAAATATGCCGCTTAAGGATATCGAAGTCGGATACAACAAAGCCGTGATGGAATTAAAACAGCTTGTCACTCTTTTAAAAAACGGCGAAAAAAAGAATGAAGAAGGCGGAAAGCTTTTAGGCGAAGTTACACCTCTTTTTAACAAAGAAGAATATTGCGAAATGGTTGAAAAGGCCAAGCATTACATACAAGAAGGCGATATATTCCAGATTGTTTTATCCAACCGTTTAAGCGCACCTTTCGAAGGAAGCCTCTTAAACACATACAGGATGCTTCGAACCATCAATCCTTCACCTTACATGTTTTACTTCTCCGGAACCGATGTCGAAGTGGCGGGTGCTTCTCCCGAAACACTTGTAAAACTTGAAAACGGAGTGCTTCATACATTCCCTCTTGCGGGAACAAGAAAAAGAGGCAAAACAAGCGAAGAAGACGAGGCGCTTGAAGCAGAACTTTTAAAAGATGAAAAAGAACTTGCCGAACACAATATGCTCGTTGACCTTGGAAGAAACGATCTTGGAAAAATCAGCAAATTCGGAAGCGTGTTTGTTGAGAAATTAAGAAGTGTGGTTCGTTTCTCGCACGTAATGCATATAGGCTCCACGGTTGCAGGAAAGATAAGGGATGACAAGGATGCACTTGATGCAATCGAAGCGGTTCTTCCCGCAGGAACATTATCGGGAGCTCCCAAAATCAGAGCGTGCCAGTTAATAGGCGAGCTTGAAGGCAACAAGAGGGGCATCTACGGCGGAGCAATCGGATATATAGATTTCACCGGAAATATGGATACCTGCATAGCGATAAGAATTGCCTACAAAAAGAACGGTAAGGTATTTGTAAGAAGCGGAGCGGGAATTGTGGCGGATTCGGTACCCGAGATGGAATACGAAGAGTGCTTAAACAAGGCAAAAGCTTCACTTACGGCATTAAAGAGTGCAGAGGAGGAAGACGAATGATACTTTTAATAGATAATTACGACAGCTTCTCCTACAATCTTTATCAGCTTGTCGGGGAAATCAATCCGGACATAAAAGTAATAAGAAACGACGAATTAAGTGTCAATGAGATAAGGGCATTAAAGCCTGAGAAGATAATAATATCTCCCGGGCCCGGAAGATGCGAGGAAGCCGGAGTAATCATTGATGTGATTAAGTCTCTAGGCGGCGAGATACCTATCCTCGGTGTCTGCCTCGGCCATCAGGCAATCTGCACAGCATTCGGAGCCACGGTAACTTATGCATCAAGACTTATGCACGGGAAACAGTCAGATGTTGAATTTGATACGGAATGCCTCTTATTTAAGGGGATCCCCAAGGTGGCGCCGGTAGCCAGATACCATTCGCTCGCAGCGGACGAAAAGACCATTCCAGAGTGCCTTAAAGTCACGGCACTGACAAAGGAAGGCGAAATAATGGGGGTGGCGCATAAGGAATACCCGATATACGGAGTGCAGTTTCACCCCGAATCCATCCTTACCCCGGACGGAAAAAAGATGCTTGAAAATTTCCTTAACGGGTAAGAGGAAAGATACCAAATAAAAGAATATAAAACAGGCAAAACCAAACAGATACACAGTAAAAACGGAGGGAACAAAAATGATAAAAGAAGCAATCGTTAAAATCGTTAACAAAGAAGATTTGACATATGATGAAGCATACAGTGTAATGAATGAAATAATGAGCGGTGAAACTTCTCCCACTCAGAATGCAGCATTTCTTGCTTCTCTTTCGACAAAGAGCGCAAAGGCAGAAACAAAGGATGAAATCGCAGGATGTGCCGCAGCCATGAGAGATCACGCAACAAAGGTTGAGACGGGAATGGATATATTTGAAATCGTCGGAACCGGCGGAGACAAGGCGGGAAGCTTCAATATTTCCACAACCAGCGCACTTGTTGCAGCGGCAGGCGGCATGAAAGTCGCAAAACACGGAAACCGCGCCGCTTCATCACTTTGCGGTACAGCAGACTGTCTTGAGGCACTCGGTGTTAATATTTCACAGAGCCCCGCAAGATGTATTGAGCTTTTAAACGAAGTCGGAATGTGCTTCTTTTTCGCACAGAAATACCATACTTCAATGAAATATGTCGGTCCCATCCGTAAGGAACTCGGATTCAGAACGGTATTTAATATTTTGGGACCCCTTACCAATCCCGCATCACCCAAGATGCAGTTACTCGGCGTATATGACGAATATCTTGTAGAGCCCCTGGCACAGGTACTTGTAAGCCTCGGCGTAAAGAGGGGAATGGTTGTATACGGAATGGATAAACTCGATGAAATCTCAATGAGCTGCGAGACAAAAATCTGCGAGATTAATGACGGATGGTACAAAACTTACACCATTGCTCCCGAAGATTTCGGATTTAAAAGATGTGACAAGGATGAATTAAAGGGCGGTACTCCCGAAGAGAACGCAAAGATTACACTCGGAATCTTAAACGGCGAAAAGGGTGCAAAAAGAGATGCGGTTCTTTTAAACGCAGGCGCATCGCTTTACATCGGCGGCAAAGCGGACAGCTTTAAGGACGGTGTTAAACTTGCTGCTGATATAATCGATTCGGGCAAGGCACTTGAAGTATTAAACAAATTCATCGAAGTCAGCAACAGACCGGATGTGGAATAAGAGTAATTTAGGAAGAAAAATGAGCGAAACAATTTTAGACAAGCTCGCCGCACATGCGGTTGAGCGAACTGAAGCGGCAAAGAGAATAATAAGTGCGACAGACATAAAGCAGATGGCATTTGATATCGAAAAAGGAACACATTCTTTTGAAAAAGCCTTAAGAAAAGACGGTCTTTCTTTTATACTCGAATGCAAAAAAGCTTCCCCTTCAAAAGGACTTATTGCTCCGGATTTTCCTTATGTAAAAATCGCAAAGGAATACGAAGAAGCGGGTGCTGACTGCATATCGGTTTTAACCGAGCCCAAATGGTTCCTCGGCAAAAACGAATACTTAAAAGAAATCACAGATACCGTTTCGATACCCTGCATCAGAAAAGATTTTACGGTTGATGAGTATATGATTTACGAGGCGAGAACACTCGGTGCATCCGCAATTCTTTTAATCTGTTCCATCCTCTCAAAAGGTCAGATTGAAGAGTATCTTGGAATCTGCGAAGAACTCGGAATCGATGCGATAGTCGAAACGCATGATACGTCCGAAGCAGAGATGGCGGTAAGCGCTGGTGCAAAAATCATAGGAGTAAACAACAGGAATCTTAAAGATTTTACGGTGGATACCTCCAACAGTCTGAGACTTCGAGAAATCATCCCGACAGACAGAATCTTCGTATCGGAGAGCGGAATCAAAACTCCCGAGGATGCGGCAGCAGTCAAGAAAGCAGGAGCCGATGCGGTATTAATCGGTGAAACGCTTATGAGATCGGATAACAAAAAGGAAGCATTAAGATTGCTTAAGAGTGTATTATGACAAAGATTAAATTTTGTGGTCTTAAAAGAACAGAAGATATAAAATACGCAAACGAGTTAAACCCCGATTTTATCGGATTTGTATTTGCCCCAAAAAGCAAACGTTTCGTGGATGCGGATACCGCCAAAGAACTTAAAAATCTTTTAGATTCAAATATCAAAGCCGTCGGAGTTTTCGTGGATGAAGACTTAAATGCGGTTGCAAAGCTTTTAAAAGATGGTATCATAGACATCGCGCAGCTTCACGGAAGCGAAGATGATGAATATATAAAGAGACTGAGAACTCTTTGTGACAAGCCAATCATTAAAGCTTTTATGATAGAATCCCCGGACGATATCAAAAAGGCAAATGAATCTTCAGCAGATTATGTACTTCTTGATTCGGGCAAAGGCAGCGGAGTTACGTTTAACTGGGATTTGATAAAAGAAGTAAACAGACCTTACTTTCTCGCAGGAGGCCTTGATTGCGATAACGTAGAAAACGCACTTAATAGCCTGACACCCTTTGCGGTGGATGTATGTTCAGGAATAGAAACAGACGGATATAAAGACTTTGAAAAGATGAGCAGATTTGCACAATTGACAGAAAGGAAATAAAAATGACCAATCCAAACGGAAGATTCGGAATACACGGCGGACAGTACATTCCCGAGACTTTGATGAATGCCGTAATCGAACTTGAAGAAGCATACAATCATTATAAAAACGATCCCGAATTCAACAGGGAACTGACAGAACTTTTAAATGAATACGCAGGCAGACCTTCAAGACTCTACTATGCGGAAAAGATGACCAAAGATTTGGGCGGTGCCAAGATTTATCTTAAAAGAGAAGATTTAAATCACACGGGTGCTCATAAAATAAACAATGTTCTCGGTCAGGCTCTTCTTGCAAAGAAAATGGGAAAGACCAGACTTATCGCAGAAACCGGTGCGGGTCAGCACGGTGTTGCAACCGCTACGGCAGCAGCGCTGATGGGCATGGAATGTGTTGTATTCATGGGAGAAGAAGATACCAGGAGACAGGCTCTTAATGTATACAGAATGAGACTTCTCGGTGCCGAAGTAATTCCCGTTACGACAGGTACGGCCACGCTTAAGGATGCCGTTTCCGAGGCCATGAGAGAGTGGACCAAGAGAATCGACGACACACATTATTGTCTCGGTTCTGTAATGGGACCTCATCCTTTTCCCACAATCGTTCGTGATTTTCAGGCAGTTATTTCCAAGGAAATCAAGGAACAGATGCTTGAAAAAGAAGGACGCCTTCCCGATGCCGTTCTTGCATGCGTAGGCGGCGGATCCAATGCAATCGGAACTTTCTATAATTTTATAGAAGATAAAGAAGTAAGATTAATCGGCTGTGAGGCAGCAGGCAGAGGCGTTGATACATACGAAACGGCAGCTACGATTGCTACAGGAAAGCTCGGTATTTTCCATGGAATGAAATCATATTTCTGCCAGGATAAATACGGTCAGATAGCTCCCGTATATTCGATTTCCGCAGGTCTTGATTATCCGGGTATCGGTCCCGAGCACGCGTATCTTCATGATTCGGGAAGAGCAGAGTACGTAGCGATTACCGATGAAGAGGCAGTATGCGCATTCGAATATCTGGCTAAAACAGAGGGTATTATTCCTGCAATCGAATCCGCTCATGCGATAGCACATGCAATCAAACTTGCACCGACAATGGGCAAGGATAAAATAATCGTTATTACGGTTTCGGGCCGTGGAGACAAGGACTGCGCGGCAATCGCCCGTTACAGAGGGGAGGACATCAATGAGTAATATCGCAAAAGCATTTGAAAACAAAAAAGCGTTTATCCCTTTTTTCACATGCGGAGATCCCGACCTTGAGACTACGGGAAAACTTGTAAAAGAAGCAGTCAAAAACGGTGCATCTTTGGTAGAACTCGGCATTCCTTTTTCGGATCCTACAGCCGAAGGCCCCGTTATTCAGGGCGCTAATCTTCGTGCGCTTGAAGGCGGCGTTACCACTGATAAGATTTTTGATTTTGTAAGGGAACTTAGAAAAGAAGTTACCGTTCCGATGGTTTTTATGACTTATGCAAATGTTGTATTTTCCTACGGAAGCGAAGCTTTTATAAAGACATGTTCAGAGATTGGAATCGACGGAATTATTTTACCCGACCTTCCTTTTGAAGAGAAAGAAGAATTTCTTCCCGAGTGTCACAAATACGGTGTGGATTTAATATCATTAATCGCACCCACATCGAAGGACAGGGTAGCGATGATAGCCAAAGAAGCAGAGGGATTTATCTATCTTGTATCAAGTCTCGGCGTTACGGGAACAAGAACCGAAATCAACACGGACCTTGATTCAATCGTTAAGATTATCCGCGAGAACACAAGCGTTCCCTGTGCCATAGGATTCGGCATTTCAACACCCGAGCAGGCAAAGAAAATGGCTTCTATTTCGGACGGTGCCATCGTAGGTTCCGCAATCATAAAAATCATGGAAAAATACGGCAAGGAATCACCTTCATATGTCGGAGAATATGTAAAGTCCATGACGGATGCCCTGAAATAAAAAACAGAATTATTCGAAAAAAAAATATAAATCAGCATGTGATAAAGTGTATTAAAAACCAAAAATATCCACAGATAAAGCCCCAAAGAGTGATGACTCTTCGGGGCTTTTAATGTAAAATAATAAGGATTCATATAATACTGCAAATTTGAGGACTCATAGTGAAAATTCGAATCAGATTTATCATTTCTTTTATAATTCTATTGCTTGCGGAAATTGCCATAGGAAAATGGGGCAGGGGTTTTGTCAGAGGATTTGTTGGCGATGTCCTTGTAATACCCACGATTTACATGCTCCTCAGAGCGACTTTTTTCGGAAAAGACAGTATCTTCAGCGTTTATGTGCTGCCGTTTCTCTGCTATTATCTTGGTTGGTGGGCTGAAATTCTGCAGGCAATCGGCATACTTGATATTCTTGGAATTAAGAGAGGTTCCATACTTGCGATTATGCTTGGCGGCCATTTCGACTGGCTTGATATTTTGGCATATCTTCTCGGTCTTTACGCAATCGGAATATTCCTTGCTTTTGAAAGCAAGGGAATCTCGACGATATTGTTGAAAAGACAGTAAAAATTGTCTTCAACTTCGCGATCCTCATGAAAATGCCCGAAGTACCATGCACTGAATTCTGCGTTGTCTGCTACACGCTGAAGATATCTTCGAAGAGCTGTTTCATCATCCGACATTTCTCCGTAGCACATTTCGGCGGCTACATCCGCGGGAGCCGTGTGAGAGAGGATGTAATCAACCTTAAAGTTTCTTTTTTCAAGATTAAACCATCCTTCTTCCATCTCAAATCTGTCGGGGATTTCTTCCCGAAACCATGAGATTCCCTCTCGTCTGCACCACTTATCCACACTGTAGGCACCGCCGAAAGTGAAAAATGAAGTGCCGTCTATATCAAAAACCTGTCCGCGCATAAGATGGATTATGTTTCGCTCGATTATGTGCGCCTTTCCGCCGTTCCACTCTTCAACCGGGTAGGAATTAAGATGCCAAAAATGCTCATGGTTGCCGTCTATAAAAAGTGTGGTTACCGGGAGTTCCCTAAGTATCCTTCTTGTTTCTTTTTCTTCTTCGGGATTAAAACCGCATACACCGACATCACCCAAAATAATCAGATAATCATCTTCGGTATACTCATTGTCTTTCCCTTCAAAGAAATCGATTACTTTTTTAATATCCAATGTTCCGTGTGTATCGCCGGAAATAATAAAACTCATTTAAAACTCCCTGAAAATAAACTCTCCGTTTGATTATATTATATCAAAAACGGAAAAGTTTTATCAGAATCTGAAAGTTTCTTTCGGACCGAGATAAGATCTTGCGGGTTCCTCTTCGGCTTTAAAGATTACCAGTTTTTGAAGCACGAAGTTAGGGTCGAGCGCAAAGATGTTTATTTCGTTAATGCCTTCATTTAAATTCAATGTAACATCCGTGAGTCTCGTATTTTCAAGAACGCCCAAAGACCAGTAGGGATTACCGTCTCCGACTGCAAAATAAGGGCTTATCATATTGACCTTTTTCATCTTTGAATTGTTGGCACCTATACCGAAGAAAATTACATTTTCTCTCGAATAAGGGTTGCTTGGATTCGTGTACAATCTCACGGTATATGCACCCTTTTCGGGAACGCATATTTTATATGTTAATTTCGGTGCGTCTTTTTCGGTCTTTGAGAAGATTATATCCTGCGGATAGGCTTTAAGGGCATCGAGTCCGCGGGTATAGTCTTTGATTGTTTTGAAGCCTCCCTTTGCGGAATCGGTCTTTGATGTATAGTCTTTCGCATCGATTGAAATATAATCCATACAGTCGATGGTTCCGGGCCAGTTTCTCTGATGAAGAGGTGCGTTTATAACCTTTTCATTCATATCGATCTTTTTGCCGCACCAGTAGAATGTGCCGTCGGCTTTTTTGGAAGCGCCGATATCCGCCATGGTGTTTACGGGAAGTTTGATTACGACATTTCCATCCGAGCAGTGGATACAGATTTCAGGCACAGCCTTGGCTTTTCGGAATTTCTTTCTGTCTAAGGTTACTTTAAGGGTCTTAAGTGTAAAAGGTTTTACGCTTCCCGATTCTTCGGAAACGCTTATAAAAGAATTGGGATTTTCGACCGTAAAGTTTGCTTTAACGATTCCGGCAGTACTTAAGAAAAGTTCGGCCTCGTCTTTTGAGGGATCAAGGAAAGCTCCGCTTACAAGCACATGTCCTGTCCAGAATTTACCTTCCGAAAAAGCATTGACGCCCTTAACCGTGACGATGAGTCGCTCTTTATTGGCAGGCTCAAAGTTATGGATAACGGGATATTTACAGCCTTCTTCACACCATGCATTAAAGCCGATGTGCTCGGAAAGTCCCATGCCGTACCATTTGCCGCCTTCGATTTTATGAAGTTCATCGACAATTTTACGATCGTAATCTATGCATTCGTTAATTTCTTTGCCAAGAGTCATTGCATAAGTGCTTCCGATGTCTGCAAAGCCATGATTTAACGTGGTAAGAAGCCACATTTTCTGTACATTCAAGTCAGCGGTTAAGGGAAGCCAGATAAGCTCATAGAAAGCAAATCGTGTATTTCCGGAAAGCTTGTCCAAAAGCTTCTTTGCGTCAGCCATGAGTTTTTCAACTTTTTCCAAAGCGTCGAAAGCTTCGTTATATGCAAAAGGAGCATACAGCCTGTCATTCATGGCTTCGGTTCTTCTTGCGGAAGTGATTCTTGTATATCCTTCGAGAAGTTCCACGCATTTTTTAAGGTCGGATTGCGAGAGTTTACCCTTGAAGTTTCTTTCAACACATTGTTTGGTATATTCATGAGCACTGTCAAAGTTCGAAGTGCCCCATTTGTCAAAATCGTATGCAAGATCAAGGAAGTATCCCAGGGGGTATTCGTTTGAGAAAATATCGCCGACATTGACTATCCAAAGATCCCTTATGCCAAAGTCGTAAGCGGTAGTCATCTGCTCCCATACTTTGGAAAGATGCGATGTGTTAAACCACTCAAAAGATACGGGGAGTCCGTGATAATCGAAATGATAATACATTCCGTAGCCACCCTTATGAGAACGCATCTGTTTGGTGGGAACGGTACGAAGGTTTCCGAAGTTGTCGTCGCAAAGCATGAGCGTTACGCCCTCAAGCTCGGGATCTCCCATCAGGCCTTCGGTCTTTTCGTCACCGTAAAAGTACGGCTCAACCTCTTTATAAAGTGCGAGCATTCTGGGTACTTCATCAAGATTTTTGTTAACGTTTTCCCTTATGAGTCTGTTCTGAGTTTTTAAAACTTTTCGAAGAAGATCGATATTGTCTTTTAAGGTAGCTTCTTTGCCCATGATGGCGGTGTCTGCTTCGCCTCGCATGCCCACGGTAATGACATTTTCAAACTTACCGCTTCGCTTAAGGCCGTCTTCCCAGAATCTTGTGATACCTTTTTCGTTGGTTAAGAAGTTCCATGCATCGCCGTATATCGAGCCCTTGCCGCGAAG
>DFEM01000103.1:25508-25674 GCA_002369155.1 Lachnospiraceae bacterium UBA3802
CCGGGTCCGTCGTTCGGGAAAATGGCGGACCACATTGCGGGCCACATATAATTTCCTTTAAGTCTTAAAAGCAGCTCAAATACATGCTCATAGACTTTCGCATTGAAACCGCCGAAACGCTTGTTGCAGAAATTACCGAATGCAGGCCACTCGTCATTGATGAAAA
>DFEM01000103.1:25810-26453 GCA_002369155.1 Lachnospiraceae bacterium UBA3802
ACGGGCTTAATGTCAAGCCAGTCGATAAAAGGTGATACGCCGAGCATTTCGGAAAGCTTGAAAAGACCGTAGATGGTACCTCTCTTATCGCTTCCGACGATTATGAGCGCATCATTTTTAACCATGATTTTATATACTTCGCGCTTGTCTTTTATAGCCGATACATCCACGTCCAGATCTGCAATAAGCTTGTCCTCGACTGTTCCGACGAAGATAGGATTTTTAACGCTTCCTTTTTCAAGGAGCTTAGGATCTACAGTTCCCGCATATATCGTGTTTTTGGCTGTTTTGTTTTCTAAAACTACAGGTTCGGCACCGAAAACGGCTTTTACGTCAAGCGCAACTTTGGCTGCGATTTTTTTGATACCGCTTAATGTATTTGAATCAAGAATTATGGCGATTTCGCCTTTTTTAATTTTTGCCGAAGAAATAATAAAATCCATACGTAACCCGTCCTTTTTGTGTAGAAAATTTAAGTTAATTGCATCTGCCTCAATTATATATTTTAAGAGGCAACAAGGCAATAGTATTCTAGTATACATATTGCAAATAATAGCTATTTTAAGACAGAGCCGCCGTACAATTAGAATGTAGAAAAGAGCCGGCAAAAAATGATATAATAAAATATCTTGAAAAAAAGGAG
>DFEM01000042.1 GCA_002369155.1 Lachnospiraceae bacterium UBA3802
GGAATCATGTCGTAAATCTTCCGGATGAGCAGTTTCTTCTCCGCGTCGTATTGCGAGGCATCGATTCTGTATAAGTTGTGAATGTCGCGATGCACCTTCCTCACCTGCGCCATATTCCTGTTTTCCAAGAACTTGTTGATGGCTTCGGGCAGCCCGCCGACCAACAAATAGAGTTTGAACTGCTGCAACATGTAGTTGTGCAAGGATTCATTCAGCGATTCTCCCGCAAGAAACTTTTCCTTTATCCCGTCAATGGTTTCCTGTCCGCAACCCATGGCAAGCAAAAACTCCTCAAAATCAAGCGGATACATTTCATGTGTGCTCAAATATCCAACCGGAGCCGAATCGATATTATTCAATTCAACACCAAGAAGCGATCCACTTAAGATAAATTTCAAACTGCCATCATCAACCCAAAATTTAATCTTAGTTATTATCTCCTTAAATCGTTGAACTTCATCAATAAAGACAACCGTACTTCCTTTTGTGATTATCTGTTCGCTTATTGTAGACAAGCCCATTATTAACTCATCGATTGTACCTGCTTGCTTAAGAACAGATATGGCACCTGGAGTTTTAATCAAATTTATCTCAAAAAGGTCTGCACCTTCTTCATTTAATACGCTTCTGATCAGATATGTCTTTCCGACCTGACGCGCACCTTTAATTAAAAGAGCTTTTTTGCTTGTATGGTACCATTCCCTTATTATTTTGCTGCTTTTTCTCTTTAATTTCATTAAAAACCTCTTCCCCCATGTTCGTTTCTACGAATAGAATAAAGCAAAAGTGTCAAAAACACAAGTGATAAATGTTGTGTTTTGTCAAAAATACAATATTTTTCTTTCGATTTTTGTCAAAAACACAATAATAATGTAATTTACGGGTGTATTCACGCATAACAAAAAGTGGTCCAAAGGATGTTCCAAGGAATTTGGGACCATCTCCAACCTCCTTATTTTACTTAGGTTTCGAGTAATGGCCCCCTTCGATTCCGCTACGAGCTGCGCTTGAAAACACCCGTAAACATTGAGTTCGCGGGTGTTTTTTGCTGAAAATTTATTATTCCTTACAACAGTATAGCTAATCCCAGAAACATAAATGCATTTGCAATATTTCCCTTTGCAGGGATCTTAGTAGGTGCCAAAATCCAAAAAAACTTCAAGTGCATCACCTGTTCTTCCAAGCCTCGCATAAAACCATTCCGTGGCACCGCATAAGACATGGTGCGACGATATAAGTACTATAAAGAACAAGGATGCGATTAACATAATGTTCCCTACAACAGGCGAATTTTCGCAGATTATTCTGCTGATACCTGTGTATCCGAAAGCAGCCAAAAACAGAGCAAACACACCGATAAGCATTGCCAGTTCTATCTGTTTTAACGAAGCCCCTTCAAAAACTTTTTGCATTTTTTTATTATCTTTCACATCTGAAAACTCAAATCTGCCATTTTGCAAGCGAATTCTCCCTGCCGCCAAGGTCCGGCGCCTTTGCTTTCAATTCCGGCAATATCAAAGCCCCTTTATCTTTTCGCCTTTGGCTCCCCTTACGCGCAAAGTATGTTATCGCTAACTTGCCTGCAAAAGAAAACACCGCTTTTTAGCGGCGTACAATTGCTTTTTCGTCAGCTTATATATTAGACGAATGCAATCACAGTTAGCTTCTGCTAACATAAAATAATAACACTCGTCCGATTGATTGTCTATAAAAATTCTACTGCTTCAATTTGTTACACTTATCAGAGCAAAAGTCGATATCAAAAAACTATAAAAAACGAAATTTTTCTTCATATATTTTTTTTATTATTCTTAACAAATATTACGAATGCTATAACTGCAATAATCCATGCAAATACTATAGTAAACACACCTGTTTCACTGACAAAAAACATTCTGTCTTCGCCTTTTGTAATAACACCGAATACTGTTTGATCGTAAGCATTGTGTGCTGCATGAAGAAATGCAGCGGGCCATACGCTTTTGCTTTTAAATGTCAAAACACCTGCTATGATACCGACCGGGAATATACAGAGCGTAAAGGCTGCAAGCTGATACCATAACGGAGTGCCTTCCATATAGCCGCCGAATATAAGAAGCGGAAAATGCCAAAGGCACCAGAAAATACTGACAAAAGCCAATGCTCCTTTATCACCTATTCGCTGCATGATAGCAGGAAGCATAAATCCTCTCCAGCCTATCTCTTCACCGATGGCGGTAATGAGGGAAATCAGAACATAAATTACTGTGTACAATGCTAAATCTTTTAAAACAACATCAAATGACACACCGTTATAACTGAAGTTTTCGGGATGCATCGTCCAGTAAATCCTGTAAGGTATGAAAAGATATATAAAAGGAATCACTACTGCCAACAGCACATATAAAGGATTACAAAATTTTATTCCGACATATCTGAAATGCTTAATCGGATTGAAGCGGTCTTTATTATCCGCCATTGCTACACCTGCTGCGATGAAAGCGGAAATTGCGGGAATCCACATAAGAAGAGCCACAGTCCATTCCGGTCCGCCCGCGCAATAGATTGCTTCAGTTACGCCGGAAAGCAATACTACAAGTGACATAAATACTGTGAGCGCTTTTTTGCTTATTTTTATTTGCTTAACAATTCTTTTCTTCCTGCTCATTTACTGTAAATACCTTCTTTCATATTCATCCATCGGTATCGGTTTGCTGTAATAATATCCCTGTATCAGATCGCATCCGAGTTCGCGTAATTTGTCGACCTGACTTTTTTTCTCTGCTCCTTCTGCAAGGCAAACGAACTTTAATTCTTTTGCAAGGGATACAATATGTCTTATTACTGCAACATCCTGTTCCTTATCCGAATCACCGCCGACTTTGTCGACAAAGCTTTTATCAAGTTTAAGAGTATCAAGGGGCATCTCGGTAAGCAGTGAAAACGAAGAATATCCGGTCCCGAAATCATCCATGGAAATAAGGAATCCTTTGTCTCTTAATTCATCAAGAATCTGTATCATATGTTCGGTATCATCGTAAGTTGCGCTCTCTGTCAATTCAAAATCAATCAGGTCATGATCTATTCCGTATGAATCAATTATTGATGTTAAATGCTCTGTTATATTTTCATCATAAAGGCGATTTCTCGAAAGATTGACCGATATGGGGTAAAGCTTTCTGCCTTCTTTTTTCCATCTCGCAAATGCTTCACAAACCTTGGTAAGGACTATATCGTCAATCTTGCCGATTGTTCCGTCTTTTTCAAAGAATGGAATAAATTTGTAAGGAGAAAGGAACTCGCTCTTCTTATAATTCCACCGAATCAAAGCTTCGGCACCTTTTATGCGTTCTTTGGTGATATCGAATTTCGGCTGAAGAAAAACCAAAAACTCATCATTCTTAATTGCCGTATCCGAATAAGCTTTTATAAAATTACCCCATAAAATATCATCATGCATTTTCTCGGTGTAAAAGATGATATCGGTTCTGTTGTGATTTACACCAAGTGCCTGTGCCATCTTTCCGGCATCGGCGACACGATTTCCCAAAGCCATTGCTCGTTTCATCGGAACTACACCGCAGCGATAGTATATTTTGTAATCGGGATCCTCTTCCAAAGAAGACAAATCCTCAAAGAATTCACTCAAACGCCGCATGGTTTCTTCTTCCGTCATATCCTTTATCATCATGGCAAAATTGTCATTATGACATCTTGCTGAAGAATAGACCATATCGGATTCGTTCATAGCTTTGACGATATTGCAAAGAACTTTATTTGCCGCAATATGTCCGTAAACCTCATTTATTACCCTGAATTCTTTTACATCAAAATGAACAAAAGCATAATCCTTAATACCGTAATCCATCGGCATCTCAAGATAAGCCACGAGATGATTCCAGTTATAATGGTTAGTGATATTATCGTAAAATGCCTTTTTAAAAAGCAAATCTTTATCCATCACCTGTATGTTGTCATCGATTACCGCTTTTGCATTATCCTTTAAAAGGTCGCATTCATAGAGAATTCTGATTTTTCTCTTACCGGGAAAAACGGCTATTACGCCAGGATACTTCTTAATTGATAAATCACTGTAATTCCTGTGAGCATCATCATCGTTTGCAATTTTCTCAAAAAGCTCATTGATGTAATTCAAAGAGATTGAAACATCGCTCTCTATTTCAATAGAATAAAAGAACGCTTCGTCCAACTGCGTGGAACTTAAATTGTCAGGATAAACTATACAAGAATCATTTGCCCTGAACTCGATTCCGATGGCCGGTTTATCAAAAGAATCAACATAAAACAACCCCGGATAATCATAGGTTCCGAAGTCATTGGAATACTTAAAAACATCAGAGTCGGTTTCTCCCTTGTAAAAAGCCTGAATATCTTCATTCGAAGCTTCTTTATAAAACAATATTCTGTTCGGTTTATATATTTGATTTAACTTATTCGTCAACATGTATAATTACAGAACCTTTCAAAACATTATTTTGCCTTAAAACAATCAAATATCAAATCCGTTCGGGTAAGATCCAAATAACCGTTTCGCGTCAGTTGTTCGCACCAATTCATCCGATCTTTTAATACATACTCTCATATATCTGTCCCCCTTATTATATACAAAATACTTCTTAAATATTTTAACATATATGATACAGCTTAAGAAGAGAAAAAAGCCGCAAACTTTTATGTTCGCGGCCAATTTTTAATCTCTGCTTTTAGATCCCATTTCTACTAATTGTTTTTTGCGTTCATACATCATCCTGTCAGCTCTTTCAAATATATCATGAACTTCTTTATCGCCTTCCGTAATCGTAGAATATCCGATGGCAACCACCACTTCATCCTCTTTAATATTCTCTTCGATAACTTTATTAATTCCGTCTAACGTTTCATTAAGACTTTCAAAACCGTTTTCATTCAGCACTACCGTAAACTCGTCGCCTCCGACTCTGAATACGGCACCATGTTTGAAATGTTTGCATATAAGCGAACATGCGTCTTTAATGAGCTGATCTCCGGCAGCATGTCCTTTCGTGTCGTTAACATGCTTAAGTCCGTTAATATCGCATACCAGTACGGCAAGTTTTTCTTTTATTTCTCCGTTTTGTATCTGCTGATTGATTCTGCCCACATACTCAGAGTAAGCATGTTTGTTTCTGATACCCGTCAGAGAATCGGTATTCGCCATGCTCATGAATGTCCTGCTGTTTTCTCTTTCAGCCTCAATCTCACCCTTGGATATCTTATGAAGATAATGAATAAGAACGATTGCAAAAAGAATTACGGATAAAAGTGTAACACCGATTAATAATTTACTTGTACGGCTGTTAATTTCACTGATTCCCTGAATCTGTTCGTTTATGACACTCTCTCTGATAAAGACAACCAGCATCCAACCCGTATCATGAACCGGAACATAGCATAATTCCTCTTTTATTTCATCGGTTGTGAATCTCAGAGTTCCTTTCTTTCCTTCGGAAAAATCATTGCAAATTTGCTCCCATGATTTTTGCGACAAAAATTTCTTTGAAGCTTCAAGTATATTTTCGCCTTCATTAATCATGCCAAGTTCGTTATTCAAAAGATTTGCGCCGTTTTGAACATACAGGCTGAAATAAGCTCCGCCGTATTCTTCGAATGCAAGCAAATCAGCGATTTCTTCGATATCTATCAATACAAAACATGCTTTGAATTTCTTGTTCATAACAGTAAGACCATCGGTAGGAATTGCAAGGCACAACTGCTTGGATGAGCCATACTGATTGGTGGTATATATAACTCTTTTATCAAGTTTATCCGAAGAAAGGAACTCGTATCGGCTTCCTCCCGAATACGTTGTATACTGTGTGTAAACAATATTATCCTCATCTACAAGGGCAAACCTCTTTAAAGAAAGAATGGTCTTTATATCACCCAATTGCTTCCTTAAATCTTCCTGAGTTCGAATATCACCTGATTCCAAAACATACAGCGCTTTTTCCATATGCTCAAAATTGTAATCAATCAAATTGGAAATTGTCTGAGCACGCTGATCTGCCATGGCTTCCAGATAAAAAGAACTGACAGTTGAAACTGCCTCATCCGTCATAGTAACTGTTTTTCTGGATGCCCAGAATGTACTGATTCCCAAAACAAGCATCACAAGAAAACTTCCGATAATTACTATACGGACAAACTTTTTATTTGCATTTGAACTTTTATTGTTTTTCCCGTCCGTCATAATACATCTCCATAGAGCAGCTGAAGCATACCTGCCGCATCTTCCTGATATATGATAGTAGTTATCTCGTTCGTTTTCTCGGGATACAATTCACCCGGCAAATTGCCGTCAGCTATTTTTACAGCTACCTGGATCGTGTCAAATCCGATGGAATAACAATCCTGAACACCAAGGCAATAGATAGCGCCGTCTTTTAAATATCCGAGCGCTTCTTTGTCATGGTCCATTCCGACAATTACCGTATCAGCGCCCTTCTCTGTTATGGCTCTTGCTGCACCGACAGGATTACTCATGTTACAGCAGATTATACCGTCAAGATTGGGGTATTCAGCAATTATGTCAAGAGTAAGATTATACGCATTTTCAATTGAATCGTTATCATACTCAATGGCAACAATTTCCATATCGGAATACTTTGCGATAGTATCCTGTGCGCCTTTGGCACGATCCTCATGACAGGGTGCGCCTTCGCTTCCGACCAATATGGCCACACGACCTTTATAATCAAGTTTTTTGCACAAAGCTTCGGTCAGATCCGCTCCGTCTTTATAATTGTGAGTGTTTCCGACATATGCGATTCTTTTGCAATCCTCGGATGCATCCGAGCTCGAAAAAGTCATTATCTTATAATCATCTTCTATCATTTCATCCAAAAGAGGCGAAATAACAGCCTCATCGGCAACATCGACTCCGATTACATCATACTCGCCTTTTTTCGCCTGATTAAGTCTTTTTATCTGGTCCTCTGCCGATGCCATCTCGGGTGCCATATATTCGTAAGTTACTGTTACTCCCTGTTCAAGATACTGTCTCTGGGCTTCTTCCATGCCAAGTGCAACCGCATCCCACCAGGGGTGAACTATTTTATATGTAAAATAAAAATTATAATTGTCTTTCTTGGGAACATATGAATCCAGTTCATGTTCAAAATCAACCGCACCTTCAACAGAATTGACATCATTATTAACATCATTGTTATCATGAACCGAAATCACTTCCGGTGCCTGATTTGATCCTGTCCGACATCCCATGGAATATGCAAGAAGAACTGAAACCATGGTCAATAAGACTGCTGTTCTGCTTATTCTTTTAATATATTTAACCATAAGTCATTGCTCCCTTCGCTGTTATTAAAGCGCAGTTAATGCCGCAAACTGTTTTTCGGCCTCAGCCATATATTCCCCATAATCCACATCACATCTGCTTCTTAAAAGTTCTGTCATCTCGCTTATGGGTTTGGTTAAAGGATCCAGTGAAAGATTTGAATACATTCCTTTAAGGGCATGTGCCGTTTCAAAAGCCGCATCAAGATCCTTTTCAATAAGCTGCTGCTTTAATTTGGTGAGTTTATCATCTGAGAGTGCCTTGTTGACAAGCATGATGTAAAACTCTTCATTGTTCATGCAGCGCTCGATGCCTTCTTTTGTATTTGCTCCGTAATTACTCAATGTTTCAACAGTAATCATTTATTCTCTCCTGCTTATTTTCAGATTTGTTTCCCCGACATAATCCAAAATATTTATGCTTCAATAAACTTTTCGAATTCCTCTCCCGGTACGGGTTTGGAAAAATAATATCCCTGGATAATTTCACATCCGATACCCTTTAAAAGTTCCGCCTGTTCTTTTGTTTCCACACCCTCGGCAATAATCGGTACTTCCAAAAGATCTGATATTCTAATCATTATCTCAACAAGAGCACTGTCCTTTTCATTCACGCAGATATTCCGGATGAATTTCATATCCAGCTTTAATGCATCTATCGGAAGCGAAGTCAGCATGTTAAGCGATGAATAACCGCTTCCGAAATCATCCATCTCAATTTTAAATCCTCTGTCACGAAGTGCGGTTACTGTATCTATTATCTGCTGAGAATTGTCAGTATATGCAGACTCCGTAATTTCCAAAAGAAGGTCTTCGTGATTGATTCCGCTATCCTTTATTATTCCGTCAAGCATATCACCAAGCAGCGGATTGAACACATCAACTCTTGATACATTAACGGAAACCGGAACGGTGACATTGTATTTTTCTTTCCATTCTTTAACCTGATGAGCCGCTTCATTCCATACATATCGGTCGAGTTTGTGTATAAGACCTTTTTCTTCAAATAAAGAAATAAATTCACCGGGACTTATCATTCCGTACTCCGGATGAAACCATCTGATAAGAGCCTCTGCGCTGCAAAGTCTCGGCTTGTCTCCTTCTATATTGTATTTGGGCTGATAAAAGACCTTAAACTGTTTTTCGCTTAATGCCTTATCCATATCATGAATAAGATGTTCGCTGTGAAGCTCCATATCATGAAGCTTGGCACTGTAAAATCCCCAACTGCTTTCATAACTTTTGCTGATTCTCGCACACGCCAGTCTTGCACAGTCAAAACGATGTTCCATGTCGGCATTGCTTCCGTCATCCGAATACGCTCCGACTCTTATGGTAACCTTCGGTTCCTCAAACAGTTTACCCAGTTTTTCCATCTGTGTCGGAAGAAATTCGCATAAATTGTCCTGATGAGGAATATATACATAAAAGCAATTGCTTTCGCTTCTGCAAGCAAGTCCGCCGTTTTTATTGACAAACCTGTGTATGCTTTCTCCCAATGTCTTTAATACCGAATCACCGAATTCCCTGCCGTATAATTCATTGATAATATGAAAACGGTTAACATCGATAACAACTGCATCCATCGGGGCATTTTCGTTTTGTTCGTCAAGCATCCTTCCGTATTCAAAGAAAAATTCTCTGTGGAAAAGACCTGTCAGTTCATCTCTTTCCGTTTCATGAATAATAACGCTTCTTTCGGCAAGTTCAATTGAATGCATGACTCTTGCCTGAATAACTTCCGGAACTTCATAAGGCTTTGTAATAAAATCCGAAGCACCGAGCTTTAAACTCTTTACCTCCGCTTCCTTTTCGGATGTAAGAACAATAACCGGAATACGTCTTAATTCCGCGTTGGAATGAAGTATTTCCAAAAGTCCGTATCCGTCAAGCTTTGGCATATGCAAATCGAGAATAATTAACGAAAACTTGGACTTTTCTTTTTTTATAATCTCCAAAGCTTCCTCGCCATCCTCTGCATATACTACTTCATAAAAGGAATCGAGCATATTTCCAAGCATTTCACGCTCAATAAACTCATCGTCCACAATTAGTATTTTTCTGTGTAATCCTTTTTTTCGATCAAGTAATTCCTGCATTTTTAATTTCCCTCATTTTCAACGTATCAAGACTTTCCGATCATTGATGCATTGCTGCTTCTCCGATCAGTTCCTCCAAAGTCCGATACAGTCTTTCATTTTCCACCGGTTTTGAAAGATGTGCGTTCATTCCGACCTGCAAAGATCTTTGCACATCCTCATCAAAAGCATTAGCCGTCAGCGCTATAATTGGTACAATCTTCGCATCCGGTCTTTCAAGTTTTCTTATTTCCGACGCGGCTTCAAGTCCGTCCATTTCAGGCATTCTGACATCCATTAAAACCGCATCGTAAAAACCGGTCTCACTCTTTGCAAACATATCAAGGCAAATCTTGCCGTTCGCTGCATGGTCCGTAATCGCGCCCTTGAATTCAAGGATTTTTTTCATGATCTCGGCATTTATTTCCACATCTTCAGCCAAAAGAATATGTTTTCCGTTCAAATCGCTTCTATTTTTTTCTCTGAACAACGCCATGTTATTCCTTCGTGCAATACGTTCAAACTCACCTATTACATTCGATGCGAAAAGAGGCTTTGCAAGGAAACTGTCCACTCCGATATGAAGAGCTTCGTCCATAATCTCATCCCAGTTAAATGAAGTGAGTATTATGATTGTTGTCTCGCTGCTGTAAAGTTTTCTTATCTCCTTTGCAACTTCGATGCCGTCCATATCAGGCATCTTCCAGTCAAGAAGAACAAGATTGTAAGGTTCCTGTTTAATATGTGCAAGCTCAAGCATATGCATTGCTTCCGGTCCGCTAAGACATGTATCTGCCTTGATTCCGGCTTCATCCAATACTATTCTTGCATGCTCCGCTGCTATTTCCTCGTCGTCCACAACAAGCACTTTTATATCGCCTGTATCCACAAATCCCGCTTCTGCAATTACGTGGTCGCAATTTTTTAGCGTAACGACAACAGAAAATTCCGTACCCTTGCCTTTTTGGGATTCTACCGATACGGAACCGTTCATTAAATCGATTATATTCTTCGATATGGCGAGTCCGAGTCCCGTACTTCCGTATTTATTGTTTCTGCTTGAGTCTTCCTGTGTAAAAGTATCAAAGACTTTCGGAAGGAAACTTTTATCCATTCCGATTCCGGTATCTTTTATGACAAATTTAATGGTTGACTGGTCTTCGAATACAGCCGTTCTTTCGACACTTAGCGTCACCGATCCGGGAGCATCGGTAAACTTTATGGCATTGCTTAAAATATTGATAAGCACCTGTTTGAGTTTCATATCGTCACCGATATAATAATCCGAAACTCCGCCTATAGTTCGACACTCATACTTTAACCCCTTGTCGGAGCATTGTGTCATAACCATCATATTTATCTGTTCAAGCATTGATCTGAAAGAAAATTCTTCTTTTCTTAAAATCATTCTTCCCGACTCAATACGGCTCATGTCAAGTATATCGTTTATAAGTCCCAAAAGATGTCTTGCGCTGCCGCCGATTTTCTCAAGATATTCCTTTGTCTCAAAATCAATGTTCTCATTTCTTAAAGCAAGGCTGTCCATTCCGATGATTGCATTCATTGGAGTACGTATCTCATGACTCATGTTGGAGAGAAATGCAGTCTTTGCCTTGTTTGCTTCTT
>DFEM01000130.1 GCA_002369155.1 Lachnospiraceae bacterium UBA3802
CTTGAATACAGAGGATACGATTCTGCCGGAATCGCTCTTCTTAACGAAGGAAAAATATCGATTGCAAAAGTCACCGGACGTATCGCAAATCTTTGCGAAAAAACCAACGACGGAAAAGATTATCCCGGTACAACGGGAATCGGTCACACACGATGGGCCACACACGGTGCGCCGAGCGATACAAATGCACATCCTCATGTAAGCAACGACGGAAGATTCGCAATCGTACATAACGGCATCATCGAAAACTTTATGGCTTTGCACGAAGAACTGACGGCAAAGGGTTATCACTTCGAGAGCGAAACCGATACCGAAGTAATCGTTCATCTTCTTGAAATGTATTACAAGGGCGATATCAAAAAAGCCGTAATCAAAACAAGTGCCAGACTTCAGGGTTCATATGCTCTCGGTGTAATCTGTGCCGATGAGCCCGACAAACTTTTTGTTGCAAGAGAAGCAAGCCCCCTCATATTGGGTGTGGGCGTCGGAGAAAACTTCTTTGCTTCCGATGTGACGGCTCTGGTTTCTTATACAAGAAATGCCATCTATCTTGACGACGGAGAGTTTGCGGAAATTACTCCCGAAGAAATAAAAGTATTCGACTGCACAGGACAGGTTATAAACAAAAAAATCACGAGAATCGTATGGGATATCCAGGCTGCCGAAAAAGGCGGATACGAACATTTCATGTTAAAAGAAATCATGGAGCAGCCCCACGCATTCAAAGCAACAATTGCTCCGAGAATCAACAACGATGAAATAGTTCTCGACGAAAGCGATCTTTCCAGAGAATATCTCGAAAGCGTCAAAAAGATTGTGATCACTGCCTGCGGTTCGGCATATTATGCGGGGTGCGCAGCCAAGTACACAATCGAAAAACTCTGCAGGGTTCCCGTTATCACGGAGCTTGCAAGCGAGTTGAGATACTCCGATCCTCTTATAGATGAGCATACGCTTTTAATCGTGCTCTCCCAGTCGGGCGAAACAGCCGATACGATAGCGGCAATGAAGGAATGCAAAAACCGAGGCGCTAAAACAATCGCCATCGTAAATGTCGTCGGAAGCACCATAGCAAAACTTGCAGACCATGCACTTTACACCTGGGCAGGTCCCGAAATTGCGGTTGCCACCACAAAAGGCTATACCACACAGCTTGCGGTGCTTTACCTTTTCGGACTTTATATGGCAAAGAAGCTTTCAAGAATCGATGATGAAGAATATGCAAGGCTTCTCACCGCATTAAAAACATTACCCAAAAAGATTCAGGAAACAATTGATACCAACGCAAAAATCCATAAAACGGCAATAAAATATTACGACAACAAGTCAATGTTTTTCATAGGAAGAAACACGGACTATGCCATTGCTCTTGAGGGCGCACTCAAGATGAAGGAAATATCATACATCCATGCCGAATCCTATGCAGCCGGTGAATTAAAGCACGGCACCATAGCTCTTATCGAGGAGCACAGACCTGTAGTTGCTCTTTGTTACAACGAATCGATAATGGAAAAAACATTAAGCAATATTGTTGAAGTAAAAGCAAGAGGTGCGGACGTTCTCGCACTTACCTACAAAGGAAACACAAAAATCGTTTCGGTCGCAAACGATGTAATCTATGTTCCGAAAGTTGAAACACTTTTCTCTGCGGCGGTAGAAATCGTACCGCTTCAGCTGCTCGCATATTATGTGGCCAAATTAAACGAATGCGATATCGATAAACCAAAGAATCTCGCAAAATCAGTTACCGTTGAATAATCATACTAACCAAACATAAATATAAGGAGGTTTCGAATGACAAAATATATTTTTGTAACCGGCGGAGTTGTATCAGGGCTTGGCAAAGGAATAACCGCAGCATCTCTCGGAAGACTTTTAAAATCACGCGGACTCAAAGTTGCCGCTCAAAAACTCGACCCTTACATAAATGTAGATCCCGGAACCATGAGTCCTTATCAGCACGGTGAAGTATATGTAACCGAAGACGGTGCGGAAACCGATCTGGACCTCGGACATTATGAGCGTTTTATCGATGAGGATTTAAACAAATATTCCAACCTCACTACCGGAAAGGTTTACTGGAACGTACTCAACAAGGAAAGACGCGGTGAATATCTCGGTTCAACCGTACAGGTAATCCCTCATATTACGAATGAAATAAAAGAATTCGTATATCGCGTCGGAAGCAAGACCAATGCAGATGTTGTAATAACCGAAATCGGCGGTACAATCGGCGATATCGAATCACAGCCTTTCATAGAAGCCGTACGTCAGATTTCCCTTGAAGCCGGCAGAGAGAATTCTCTCTTTATTCACGTAACTCTCGTGCCTTATCTTCATGCTTCGGACGAACATAAATCAAAGCCCACGCAGCATTCCGTAAAAGAGCTTCAGGGAATGGGAATCAATCCCAACATCATCGTGTTAAGAGCCGATGAACCTCTGGAAGAATCAATCTTTAAAAAGATATCGCTCTTTTGCAATGTAAAACCCGATTGCGTAATCGAAAACATTACTCTGCCAAACCTTTATGAAGCACCGCTCATGCTTGAAAAATCAAACTTCTCATCGGTTGTTTGCAGAGAGCTCGGAATAGAAGCAAAAGAAGCTGATCTTTCCGAATGGACCGCAATGGTTGAAAGCATCAAAAGCAGAAACGAATGTGTCAACATCGGTCTCGTCGGAAAATATGTCGGTCTTCACGATGCATATCTTTCAGTTGCGGAAGCTTTGCGTCATGCCGGATATTTTCATAACACAAAGGTTAATATCAACTGGATAGATTCGGAAGAATTAAACGAAAACACTATTGAAGAAAAACTCTCTTTTCTCGATGGAATTCTTGTACCGGGCGGCTTTGGAAGCAGAGGAATCGAAGGAATGATTCTTGCGGCAAAATATGCAAGAGAACATCATCTTCCCTACTTCGGCATATGCCTCGGAATGCAGATTGCGGTTATCGAATATGCAAGAGACGTTGCGGGAATTAAAGATGCAAATTCCGGAGAATTCGATGAAATCTGTGCAAATAAAGTAATCGATTTTATGCCCGGCCAAAGCGATGATATCGACAAAGGCGGTACATTAAGACTCGGCGCATATCCTTGCATCATAACCGAAGAAACAACGATGGAAAAATGTTATGGCGCAAAAGAAATAAGCGAGCGTCACAGACATCGTTATGAATTCAATAATGACTATCGTGAAGTTTTAACAAACGCAGGCCTTACTATCGGCGGCATGTCGCCTGACGGAAACCTCGTGGAAACGGTGGAACTTACAAACGAAGACTTTTATGTGGGTGTTCAGTTCCATCCCGAATTCAAGAGCCGTCCCAACAGACCTCATCCTTTGTTTAAAGGATTCATCGGCGCAGCATTAAAACATTATAAAGAACAAAATTAATCTGCTTAATGATTTCACGGAGAAAACTATGAGCATACATGAAGAATGCGGGGTATTCGGAATATATTCACCCAAGTCCTGCAATCTCGCAACACTTTCATATTACGGGCTTTTCGCTCTTCAGCACAGAGGACAGGAAAGCTGCGGAATCGTTGTAAACGATGACGGTCTTTTTACCTCCCACAAAGACATGGGACTTGTAAGCGAAGTATTTACAAGCGAAGTATTAAAGACTTTTCCGGATGCAACAATGGCTGTGGCACATACCAGATACGGCACAACGGGCGGTACCAACAGAAGCAACTGTCAGCCGATTGAGGTTAATCACCAGAAAGGAAGAATGGCTCTTGCACATAACGGAAATCTTTCAAATGCAGCCACTCTTCGAAATACATTGGAACTCTCGGGTGCGATTTTTCATACCACAAGCGATACGGAAATAATCGCATATATCATCACAAGAGAGCGACTCATTACAGGTTCGATTGAAGATGCTCTTTCACAGGCAATGTATTCTCTTGACGGAGCATATTCACTCGTTTTGATGTCACCTCAGAAATTAATCTGTGCGAGAGACCCTTACGGATTCAGACCTCTTTGCTTTGGAAAAACTCCGGACGGTATGTATGTCGTGGCAAGTGAAAGCGCCGCATTAAAAGCAGTCGGCGCAAAATTTGAACGCGATGTCGAGCCCGGCGAAATCATTATTTTTTCAAAGAACGGTATCGTATCCAAAACAGAACATTGCGGCAAAAAAGAAAAAAGACTTTGTATTTTTGAATATATTTATTTTGCACGTCATGATTCGCTTATCGACAAAGTATGCGTGCATACGGCAAGACTAAATGCCGGAGCCGTCCTTGCAAAAGCACATCCCGTTGATTCGGATCTTGTAATCGGTGTTCCCGATTCAGGTCTTGATGCAGCACTCGGATACAGCAGAGAATCGGGAATCCCTTACGAAATAGGACTCATCAAAAACAATTATATCGGAAGAACATTTATCGCACCAGGAGACAGACTCGACAAAGTCAGAATCAAACTCTCGGCAATAGAAGATGTCGTCAAAGACAAACGCATCGTATTGATAGATGATTCAATTGTGCGCGGTACCACGAGCGGTCGTATCGTAAAGCTTTTAAAGGAAGCAGGAGCAAAAGAAGTGCATATGAGAATCTCCTCTCCTCCTTTTCTTCATCCCTGTTATTACGGTACGGATATTGACTCTGAAGACAATCTGATTGCATGCTCTCACAGCGTTGAAGAAATAGCGGAAATAATCGGAGCCGATTCACTCGGTTTCCTTCCCGTTGAGGAACTCGGTTCTCTTACAGGCAACAGAAATTACTGCAGTGCATGCTTCAGCGGAAAATACCCTACAGCTTTGCCAAGCGATACAAGAAAAGACAGATTTGAGAAGCGTTTATCAGAGCTTTGATTATTACAAAAACATACGAGTTACCCAAAATTAAAATCAACCCTGCGAAAATCAGGTTAGTTTTTAAGCAATGAAAAAAGAGGAACAATAAATGAAAACCTCGAAAGATTTTAACAGAAAAATAATACTCGAAGACGGAAGCGAATACGAAGGTTTTGCATTCGGTGACGAAGAAGATAAAGTATGCGAAATCGTATTCAATACATCAATGGTCGGATATCAGGAAATAATATCCGATCCTTCGTATACATATCAGGCCGTCGTAATGACTTATCCGTTAATCGGAAACTACGGAATGGCGTCCGAGGATTATGAAACCGTGGTACCCACAATCGGAGCATTAATCGTACGTGAAATAAACGACGAACCCTCCAATTTCAGAAGCGAAAAAAGCGTGAGCGAAGTTCTTAAGTCATTTAAGATACCCGGAATTTACGGAGTGGATACAAGAAAGCTTACGCGTTCCATAAGAGATCTCGGAAGCAGAAAAGTCTTAATCACCGGAATTGACACCTCGTTCGAAAAAGGACTTGAGATTTTAAAAAACACCGACATTCCAAAGGATGCGGTTTCCAAAGTAAGCTGCAAGGAAATGATTTCATATCCGGGAAGCAATTCTTTGTCATCACATCCGAAAAAGAATTTAAATGTGGTAGCCATCGACTGCGGCATGAAGCAAAATATCGTAAGATCCCTTACAGCCAGAGGGTGCAATGTCATCAAAGTTCCCTGGAATACAAAAGCGGAAGATATCATAAGACTTAATCCCGACGGAGTATTTATTTCAAACGGACCGGGAGACCCCACGGATGTTGTTGAAACCATCGAGACCATAAAGGAACTCATCGGTAAATATCCGATCTTCGGTATATGTCTCGGACATCAGATTATATCTCTTGCAAGCGGTGCAAAGACATACAAGCTTAAATTCGGTCACAGGGGAGGCAATCATCCCGTAAGAAATTTAAAGACGGGAAAGATTGAAATCACATCTCAAAACCACTCTTATGCTGTAGACAATGAGAGTATCAAAAATACAAATCTTGAAGTAACACATATCAATCTGCTCGACGGCACAATCGAGGGTGTGTCCAATAAATCGGACAGGTTGTTTTCGGTGCAGTATCATCCGGAGAGTGCGCCTGGGCCTCAGGACAGTTCGTATTTGTTTGATGAATTTATTGAATTAATGAATAATAAATAAAACACCTCATCCGTCGACTTCGTCGACACCTTCTCCTCAAGGAGAAGGCTTGAGCAAAAAGAGGATAAATAAATGCCTAAGAGAAATGATATTAAAAAAGTACTTGTCATAGGTTCGGGTCCGATTGTAATCGGTCAGGCCGCAGAATTTGATTATGCAGGAACACAGGCCTGCCTGGCTTTAAGAGAAGAAGGATATGAAGTAATACTCTGCAATTCCAATCCCGCGACCATTATGA
>DFEM01000041.1 GCA_002369155.1 Lachnospiraceae bacterium UBA3802
GTGTTTCTCCATGTTCTGAAAGGAACAAGAAGATTGTTCGAAGAATCAAAAGCAAGATATCCGTGCATCATCGCCGATATACCGATTCCCGAAAAAGAACTTACTGTTATACCGTATTTATCTTTAATATCTTTTAAAAGATCTGCGTAGCAAGCTTTAAGACCTGCGAAAATCTCTTCTTTTGAATATGTCCAAATACCGTCTTTTAAGGAGTTTTCCCAGCCGAAGCCTCCGATGGCAAGCACTTCGCCCGCTTCGTCACATGCTACCGCCTTGATTCTTGTGGAACCGAACTCGATTCCAAGATATGCTTTACCTTCCTCAATTAATTCTTTTTTGCCCATAAATACCTCCGTCTAATAAACTATTTTGTCTCGTCCGTTCTGCTTTCCCATATAAAGCTTCTCGTCTGCGTCTTTTATGTTTTCTTCAAAAGATTTTGAAGTATCATACTCTGTTAATCCGTAAGTCATGGTCACGGTTACTTCGTCTTTTATGTGATTGAGTTTGATTGCCTTGACCGTATCCCTGACATGTGAAAGATTGACATATGCTTCGTCTCCGTTTTGATCGACGAATATTATCAAAAATTCCTCGCCGCCCCATCTTGATACAAGACCGTAGGAAAGTACCTGATTTCTCATGACTTCCGATATTGCAACAAGCACTGTATCGCCGAAATCGTGTCCGTAGGTATCATTGACCTTTTTGAAAAAGTCAATGTCTCCTATACAGATGCTGAATACACGTTTTTCGTTGATAAGTCTGTTAATAAATTCCATCGTGCTTCTTCTGTTGTAAAGACCCGTGAGCGCATCGACGGAAGCCTGTTCCTTTAACTGGTTGTTGTAAGTAATGAGCTTGTCTTCCATCTGCTGGCTTTCTTTACTGAAAGAAATCGATACAATCGCAACCATCGCAACAAATGCCAGCGCATTGAAAACCTGAATGGACTTGTCTGCGTTTTCAATGGATATTCGTCCGCCCTCACCTTTTAAAACTTCCAAAAATACAACTATGAGAGTAAAGCAGAAGAAGTCGAAAAACAGTTTCTTTTTGGTGTATCCCGCCTCTCCGAATGAGTAGACAATCATAAGCAGGATAATGAAATACTGAAATCCGCTTTCCCAGCCGAACATAAGAGTTGACGAAATTATCCATCCGGTTTTTTGAATTATAAAAATTGCCAGAATGAAGCGCTTGGAAGTGTTATAAGAAGCCAAAAGCGTCACTGCGTCAACAACGAGCATTGCCACCCAGACAAGTGCCCCCTGAAGACTTTTTAAAAGAGAGATATCAATAAAAAGATGAAAGAGCGAAAGTGCGATAAACATAAGAAGCAACTGTCTTATCAGTACAGTCATTCTTTTGCTTTCGTTCTTTTGTTTGGTATCCCTGTTGATTAATTCGAATATTTTCCCCATAACATGCCGCCTGATACACTAATGTTTTTTCCACATGGGCGGGATAAATAACAGCAGTATCGGATAAAGTTCAAGTCTTCCCGCAAGCATGTCAAATATAAATACTATTTTTGAAAGATAATTAAACCCTGCAAAGTTTCCCGTGGGTCCGACAGCCTCAAGACCAGGACCGATATTGTTCATCGTGGCAAGAACAGCGGTGAAGTTGGTCACCATGTCGTATTTGTCAATCGATACGATAAATACCGAGCCGAAATAGATAAGTGCAAACAATATGAAATATACGCACACACTCTTTACCACGGCTTTGTCGACCGTTCTGTCATCCATTCCGACAGCCTTTACGCTTCGAGGATGAATGAAAGAGTTGATTTCCTGTCTTACGGCTTTGATAACGATAAGGACTCTCGAAACTTTAAGTCCGCCGCCGGTACTGCCCGCGCAGGCACCGCATATCATAATCAGAATAAGCACTGTTTTCGAAAGCGAAGGCCAGAGGTTAAAGTCCGTGGTGGCGAAACCTGTGGTCGTAATGATTGATGCAACCTGAAAAGCGGCATCCGTAAGCGCATTTCCAAAGGAATCGTACATCTTAAAAATATTGACGGTAATAATGCCTATCGCAACCGCGATGACGATAAAATATGTCCTGACTTCCTCTATTTTGAAGATGCTCTTGAATTTCCTTGCCAGAATCAGGAAGTAAACGTTGAAGTTGACTCCGTAAAGAATCATGAATATCGTTACATTCCATTTAATAAGAGTACTGAAATCGGCGATACTCGAATTGTAAATACCGAAACCGCCGGTACCCGCCGTGGCACATGAAGTACAAACCGCTTCAAAAAAGGACATTCCCATTAACTTAAGTGAGATTATCTGTATCAGGGTAAGTACTATGTATATAAAATAAAGAATCTGTGATGAGTCCTTCATCTTCGGCACGAGTTTTCCGACAACCGGTCCGGGGCTTTCCGCACGAAGAAGGTGCATGTTTACGCCGCCGACCATGGGCATTACGGCAAGAAGGAAAACCACGATTCCCATTCCGCCTATCCAGTGAGAAAAGCTTCTCCAGAAAAGCGTGGCATGACTCATGGCTTCAACATCCGTAAGAATCGTGGCTCCGGTCGTGGTAAAGCCCGAGCTCATCTCAAATACCGCATCGATATAATTGGGGATTTCTCTCGATAAAAACGGGGGAAGTGCACCCGTAAGACTTATTAAGAACCATGCAAGACCAACACTTGCAAAGCCTTCTTTTGCGAAAAACTGCATGTTTTTCGGCTTTTTGAAAGATACCAGGAGCCCCGCAAGCATACCTACCAATGCAACCGCAAAGTAAGTCCACCAGTTGCTCTCCTTATAAATCAATGACACTATTCCCGGAAGAACCATAAAAGCAGATTCGATAGCAATGACTCTTCCGAGAGTAAACAGAATTACCGCTATATTCATAACCGTTTTTTCCTTACTCGAGAATATCTTTGATATCGCTTAAACCGCTCTTTGTGGTTACAACGATAACAGTGTCACCTTCTTCGATGACGCTCTGTCCTTTGGGGATGATGATTGTTCCCCTGTGGTTAATACATCCGATAAGAATATCTCTCTTTAAACTTAACTGCATAAGAGGAATTCCGATAATCGGTGAGCCTTTGTGAATCTTAAATTCCAAAGCCTCCACTCTTCCGCCGTTTAATTTGATAAGCGTTTCGACATTGCTTCCGATTGAATTCTGCATCGCTCTGACATAAGATACGATGTAATCAGCCGCGATTTTATCCGGATAAATAAGGCTTCCGAGGCTGAATGTCGAAATGATGTCGTCGAAAGAGATTCTGTCTATTTTGGTAATAACCTTTCCTTCCGTCTTGGTCTTTGCAAAAAGAGAAAGGAAAATGTTGGTTTCGTCTATTCCCGTCAGCGATACGAACGAATCGCAGCCTTTGATTCCCTCTTCGATAAGAATTTCCTGATTGGTCGCATCACCGTTTATTATGGTGGCTTTCGGAAGTGTTTCGCTCAAATCTTCGCACTTTTCTCTGTCCACCTCGACAATTTTTACCCTGATTCCCATTTTGATGAGGATTTCCGCAAGGTAATAAGTCATTCTTCCGCCGCCGATAATCATCGTATCCTTAACCTGATGCGTATCGTAACCGACCTTGGTAAAGAATTCTCTTGAATTGACGGCACTTGCAACGATTGTAATCTTATCTCCCGCTCTTAAAATAAAAGCACCGTTTGGGATAAAGATGTCATCGCCTCTTTCTACCGTACAAATGAGGATATCGGATAAAACTCTTTTTGATACTTCAATAAGCGTCTTATCCACAAAAGGTGATTCTTCGGTAATGACAAGATTTAAAAGTTCCACTCTGCCCTTGGCGAATGTATCGATCTTATCGGCCGAAGGAAATCTTAAAAGTCTGGATATTTCGACTGCTGACGCATACTCGGGATTGATAATCATCGATAAGCCGAGTTCGTCTTTTATATACTGAATTTCTTTGCTGTACAAAGGATCTCTTACTCTGGCGATTGTGTTGCAGTTACCGGCTTTCTTCGCGAAAAGACAGCAGAGCAAATTGATTTCATCGGATCCGGTTACCGCTATCAAAAGGTCTGTTTTGTCTACATCAGCATCCTTTTGTACCGAATAGCTGGCACCGTTTCCGACAATGCCCATTACATCGTAATTATTTGTTACATCATTGATTACTTCCTGGCTTTTATCAATAACCGTGATGTCGTGTTTTTCTATAACAAGCTGCCTAATGATGGAAAGACCTATTTTTCCGCAGCCCACTATGATAATTTTCATTGCTTATAATATCTCCTTTAACGAAATTGTTTGGCTTTTGCCGAATTTTCCGTTAATTATTGATTTTATTTTCTTGCGGTATATTCCGTAACTCCTCTTACGGTCTCACCGTCGATCTGAAGGGAGGTCGGCCTGTCGAATTTAACAGTGATTTCCTTGCCTGTTCTGATTGCCACAAGCTTTTTGTTGTTGACATGCTCTCCCTTAAAGATAGCGGGGAATCCCATGAGAGTACCGATTCTGCCCTTATCCTTAAATACCATGCATGTGAGTTTGTCTCCGAGTCTGTCCTGCTCGGGTGCGGCTTTCATTCCGCCGCCGTAATATCTTCCGTTCATTGCGGATGCAATCCATGTCTTCTTGTATTCTACGGTCTCGCCGTCAACGGTAATCCATGAACGGGGTGTCTTGAATTTAAAGAGCACAATTTTGATTGAAAGTGCCGTATAGTCAATCTTTTTTGCACCGGCTGCCTTCATGTCGTCTGCCATTTCACAGCATACGCCGTCCACGCCGAATCCGATACCGTTTAAGAATCTGTATGTATTTCCGTTAATGGTAACGGTGGGAAGATTCGTAATGAATTTCTTGATGGAAGGCATCTCGGAATCATCATAATATTCCTTGATGTCTCTGTAAAAATCATTGCCTGTTCCCGAAGGGAAAAGAAGTATGTCGCAGGGAATTTCAAGATCCGCGGTGTTATTGGCAAATTTGTTTAAGGTTCCGTCTCCGCCGCAAAGGATAACGAGATCCTCCGCTTTTAACTTTGATACAAATTCGGCGGGATTGAGTCCGACTACATTGACTGCCTCGAATTCGCCCTGAATTTTATCCTTTACTTTATCAAGGCTTTCCTTGCCGTTTCCGTTGTTTGAAAGCTCATTGTACAATACATACTGCATAACATTCTCTCCGTTTTTTCGTTCTTTTAAAACTGCAATAAGGTAACCAAAAAATATCGGTTACCTTATCAATAATCGTTCCTATTGTGCCTTGGCGTTTCCGCCTTCGGTCTTTTTATCATTTTTCATATCATCATCTTCTTCATCATAGTAAGCAAGCGAACTTCCGCAATACTGACAGAATTTTGCTCCGTTGTTTACTCCGAGGCAGTAAGGGCAGTTTGCATAATATCTTAAATCCTGTATTGCATCACGCTTTGTCTCTTCCTGTTTGGCCTTAAGTCTCTCGATTTCGAGCTGAACTTCCGCCTGCTGTCTTGCGAGCTCTGCCTGTTGCTCTGCTTGCTGTCTTGCATATTCAGCCTGCTGCTGTGCCTGCTGTTCCTGAAGTTTCAACTGGCTGTTTTCATGCATTTTATTGACTATGGCTGCACTTGCCACTCCGACTCCTGCACTTACCGCGCTTCCGAGAAGTGAACTTACAAGTCCGCCGCCACCGTGGTGTCTTCCGCCGCCGAAATTAATGGGAGGGGGTGCTATCGGAGCTCCGAATGCACTTGCCGAAGGCATAAAGTTTACCGGTTTGGAAATTCTTGTTCCTCCCAAACCCCCGGGTGTGCCTCTGAAGGCAGTACGTCCGCCGGCCGAACCTCTGAAGCTGCTTCCTCCGCTTGGTCTGCCGCCCATAGAATGTCCTCTGGATCCAAATGCCATTTTTTCTCCTCCTTAACAGTTGATTGTAACCGATATTATTATCGATTTTCGTCAATTGTCACACATTATGAATTGTAACATATTTACGCCGTTATTTAAACAGGATTTTCTTGTCAAAAACAGTGTCAAAATCTTGCTGTTCTACCCGTTTTCTCTTGTGATTCCTATCTGAGAAAGATACTCATCCTGCTTTTTCTCCATCACCCTTGCTTCCTCTTCTTCCATATGGTCGTAACCCAGAAGATGAAGGATGCTGTGTGCGATAAGAAAAGCATATTCTCTTTTTACGGAATGACCGTAATCTTCTGCCTGTGAAATGATTCTGTCTTTGTTAAGACATATTTCGCCAAGAATCGTAAGGTTTGTTTCGGGATTAACCGACATCTCAAGTTCCTCTTCGTCGATGCTTTCAAAATCGGCGGGTGTCTCCCAGTCGATATTCGGAAAAGACAAAACATCCGTCGTTTTATCGATATCCCTGTATTCTTTGTTGTATTCCCTTACCTCTTCGGAATCGGTTATAAGAATGTCTACTTCAAATTCCTTGGGACACCCTTCTTTTTTTAGGATATGTCCGATAACCTCCTCGGCAGTTTTTTGTTTGTCAAAATCCGTTTTAAAATCGGTGTTTTCTTCGATAATTACCATATCGGGGTTCCTTTAACTAAATTTTATTTGATATTTTCGTGATTTTATACATTTCCTGTCGGCAATTAAAGCATTTGATTTACCATCTTTCAGAAAAATAGAAGCATTTATTCGCTCTCTTCCTCGTTAGCCCACTGGCTCATGTAAAGTTCCTTATAGAAACCGCCGGCTTTTATAAGCTCTTCGTGACTGCCCTGCTCAATGATATTGCCGTCCTTCATAACCAGAATCACATCCGCATTTTTAATCGTCGAAAGTCGGTGAGCAACTATAAAACTCGTCTTTCCCTTCATGAGTTTGGCGAATGCATCCTGAACCTTTAGTTCCGTACGGGTATCGATTGAACTTGTAGCTTCATCCAGGATTAAAATCGGAGGATTCATAATCATTACTCTGGAAATACAAAGAAGCTGCTTCTGGCCGTTTGAAAGATTGCCGCCGTCCTCTGAAATCTGAGTGTTGTAACCGTCTTTCATTCGCTCGATAAAGCGATGGGCGTGGCATTCCCTGCAGGCATTTATGACTTCTTCGTCGCTTATATCCCTTCCCAAGGTGATATTGTCTCGCACACTTCCTTTTCTTAGCCAGGTTTCCTGCAAAACCATACCGAAATTATCGCGGTAATCTTTTCTGTCAAACTTCTGAATATTAATGCCGTTCATCAATATTTCGCCGGCATTGACATCGTAGAATCTCATGATGAGATTGATAAGCGTCGTCTTGCCGCAGCCCGTGGGGCCGACAATTGCCACACGAAGGCCTTTTTCAACCTTAAGCGAGAAATCTTCGATAAGCTTCTGCTTTTCGGTATACGAAAAATATACATTCCTGAATTCAAGATTTTTGAATTCATCGATCTTTGCGGCAGATTCGTTAGTTTCTGTTTGGGCTTCTTCTTTTTCGTTTAAGAATTCCCTTATTCTGTCCGCGCAGGCAAGTGCGTTTTGAAACTCCGTGATGACGCCGGAAATCTCGTTAAAAGGCTTGGTATACTGATTGGCGTATGAAAGAAATACCGTCAGTTCACCGATGGAAAGAAGTCCTTTGGTTACAATTGCCATTGCGCCGAATATTGCTACGCCCGCATAAACGAGTGCGTTTACAAAACGAGTCGAAGGATTGGTTAAGGACGAATAAAAGGTCGCTTTAAGGGATGCATCCTTTAAGGCACGGTTCATCTTTTCAAACTTTTCGATGTTTTCCTCTTCTTTTCCGAAGGCTCTTACGACTTTCTGGTTTGAAACCATTTCGTTGATAAAAGAAACCTGTGTACTTCTTGCTTCGGTTTGTTTTTGGAAAAGACTGTAGGTTCTTTTTGATACAAATCCCGCCACAAAGAATGAAAGAGGAGTGACAAAAACAACGACGACGGTTATTCGCCAGTCCATAATCACCATCAAAATCAGGGTTCCGAGTATTGTCAGCACTCCGGTGAAAAACTGCGTGAATCCCATAAGCAGTCCGTCGGAGAGAGTCTCGACATCCGCTATCATTCTCGACACCAGATCGCCCTGAGGATGCGAATCGACATAGGATATCGGGAGACGGTGAATCTTTTGCATCGCATCTTTCCTTATCTCGCTGACAACTCCCGCCGTAAGACGGTTGTTGATGAGGCTTAAAAGAAGCTGCGAAACGATTGTAACCCCTATCAGGATGAGAATGTATACGATAATCTGCTTAAGGGAGAAGAAGTCCACATTGCCCTTTTCTATTACCATATCCACACCCTTGCCGGTGAATTTGGGAATAAAAAGGCTTCCCGCCACAGTCAGTGCGGAAAAGAAAACAGAACCTATAACCCAGTACCATTTCTTAAATACATATTTCATCAGGAAGGAGAATGTCGTGTTTTTCATACCGCTCCCTCCTTTAATTCAGGCAATTCCTCTTCGGGGAACTGCGATTTGTAAATTTCTCTGTAAGCAACGCAGTTTCTCAAAAGCTCGTCATGACTTCCGACTCCTGCCTCTTCGCCGTTTTCAAGCACGATGATTTTGTCGGCGTCCATTATGCTGGCCGCTCTTTGGGAAACTATAAAACAAATGGAATCGTTGCAAATCTCCCTGATTCCCGCTCTGACTTTTTTCTCCGTAACGTAATCGAGAGCCGATGTGGAATCGTCGAGGATGAGTATCTCGGGCTTCTTAATGAGAGCCCTTGCAATCGAAAGCCTCTGCCTCTGTCCGCCGGAGAAATTCTTTCCGCCTTCGTTTACTTCGGCTTTCAGGGCACCCTTCTTTTGATATACAAAATCATATGCCGCCGCTCTCTTTAAGCTTTCGTCCATTTCTTCTTTGTCGGCATCCGATTTGCCCCATCTTAAATTGTCCTCGATCGTTCCTTTGAAAAGAACCGCGGTCTGGGGCACTGTTCCTATGAAGCGACGCATTGCTCTCGTGATTGCAAGTACTTCGCTTTCTTCTTTCAAATCGGGATTATTTGCTTCGCAAAAATCCTTTAGTTTTGTATCGTTTATTTTGATTTCGCCGCTTTTTGCGCCGTAATATCCGCAAATGAGATTGACAAGCGTGGTTTTTCCGGAGCCCGTGCCTCCGATGATTCCGATGATTTCTCCTTTTTGAGCTTCAAAGGAAATATCTTTTACGGCTTCTTTCAAAGCGTTTGGATACGAAAAGCCGACCTTTTTGAATTCAATCGAGTTGATTTTTTTATCGGTTACGGCAGTTTCGCTCTCCCCGTTTGTATCTTTTAACATCTCGGATACCCTGTCTGCGCAGGCAAGGGATTTTGTCACGGTAATTATAAGATTGGCAAGCTTTATAAGCTCAACCAGAATCTGCGCCATATAATTTAAAAGCGCAATCAGCTCACCTCTTAAGATGTTTCCCGAGAATACTTCGGTGGCGCCGACATACAAAACGGCCACCGTAGCCGCATTGACCAAAAGGAAGGTTACGGGATTCATAAATGCCGTGATTCTACCGGCAAGAAGCTGAACTTTCTTAAGATAATCTATGTCTTTTTCGAAAGATTCTCTTTCTTCGTCATCGGCGTTAAACGCACGAAGAACCCTGATACCGCTTAAGTTTTCTCTGGTCTTTACGGTAACAGTGTCGAGGGAATTCTGAACTTTTTTATAAAGGGGAATGCTCTTTAAAAGAATTGCAAACACCACTATAAAAAGGAGTGGTACGCATATTACGAACACAACGGCCGCTTTTGCGTCGACCGTGAATGCCATGATTACGGCACCGAATACTATAAAAGGGGAACGAAGAAAAAGGCGAAGTACCAGATTTACACCGGTTTGCAGCTGATTTACATCGGATGTAATCCTGGTAATAAGAGAACCCGTTCCGTATTCTTCAAGCTGCGAAAAGGTGCGGGACTGGATGTTTTTAAATATCGCTTCCCTTAAACTTGCGGCAAATCCCGTAGCGGCTTTTGCGGCAAAATATTGAGCCGTCACGGCGCACACTAGACCCACAAATGCCAGTGCCACCATAACGGCTCCCATTTTTAAAATATATGTTTTGTCCGAATTAGCTATACCGCGATTGATAATTCCCGCAACAACAAGGGGAATCAACAGTTCAAAAGAAGCCTCAATCAGCTTGAAAATCGGACCGAGAATGCTTTCTTTTGTATACGGTTTTAAAAATTTTAACAATTGCTTCATCTTTACGTATCTCTTTGGTTTTATCTTCCATTAGATTATACGAAAATGAAAACACATTGTAAATTATTTAAGCTTCATATCGCCGTCTTTAATCCAGCCGAGTTTTCTCATGCCGAATGCGATAAGCCATGACAATACGCCTGGAAGGATGAAACAAAGAAGCGCAATCTCAAGAAGTACAAGCCATGCAGGTGTTCCGTTTTCGGTCATTACCTGAAAAGCGTTGATGGGTCCGACCAAACCTGCTGTACCCATACCTGAGCCTGTAGCATTGTTTTCAAACCCGAATACCATGGTTGAAATCGGTCCGATGATTGCACTCGAAATGATTGCGGGAAGCCAGATAATGGGCTTTTTAACAATGTTAGGCATCTGAAGCATACTTGTTCCGATACCCTGTGCAAAGAGACCGTTCCATTTATTGTCTTTAAAGCTGGCAACCGCAAAACCGATCATGTTGGCACAACATCCGACTGTTGCGGCACCTGCTGCTATTCCGCCTAATTTAAGAATTACACCGATGGCTGCCGAGCTGATGGGGAGAGTCAATGCAATACCCATGAGAACGGATACTATGATTCCCATAAAGAAAGGAGCCTGGTCGGTACCGTATTTAATCAAATCTCCGACAAAAGTCATGAACTTTGAAATGGGAGGTCCGAGGATAAGTCCTACCGTAGAGCCCACGGTGATTAAGCAAAGAGGGGTAATCAAAATATCGAGTTTTGTCTTTCCTGCAACGACTTTTCCGAGATATACCGCAGCGATTGCTGCGAGGAATGCACCAAGAGGTTCTCCTGGACCCGAAAGTGTCATCTTGCCTTCGGTAAGAATTGTTCCTGCGATGATTTGAGATGCAAATGCACCTGTCATTCCGGCTACTGCCGAAGAAAGTATTGTCAGAGGCTGGGCTTTAAGTTTAATGGCCACGCCGCATCCGATACCCGCACCTGTGAGCATCTGAGCCACTTTTCCGACGAGAGTCACATATCTTCCGATTTCTCCCGGAATAACGGTTCCGATCTGTAAAACAATGGTTCCGATTATAAGTGTGGCAAAAAGTCCTGTTGCCATTCCGCTTAAACCGTCAATAAAAAATTCTTTCAAAAAATCCTTAAACTTCTTCATTTCCGTACCTTTCGTTAACTTCAGTTATCAGACTAAAAATATTTGCACTAAACATTATCATTGAAAGCATTTTTTGTCAAACCTTTATTTGATTAAACTTTAAATTCCCTCAGACACAAATCTTCTTTATAAATAAGAATGTTTTTTATTGACAGAAAAATAAATATATGTTACTTTAATACCGCAAAGTGTAAAACTTTAAAGCGCTAAATTGCCAATATCGCAAAATATCTTAAATTAGCATTTACACAAAAGGAGATAATATGAAAATTCTTACTGTAATCCTTCTGGTATGCTTCTTTGCACTGATGATCGGAGTCGGTGTTTATACCAGACAAAAAGCAACGGACGTTAACGGGTTCGTTTTGGGCGGCAGAAGCGTAGGTCCCTGGCTTACGGCTTTCGCGTTCGGTACATCTTATTTCTCGGCCGTAATCTTCGTAGGTTATGCCGGACAGTTCGGCTGGAACTTCGGTCTTTCAAGTACCTGGGCAGGTCTTGGAAACGCCTTTATCGGTTCCCTGCTGGCATGGAATATTTTAGGAAGAAGAACCCGTGTCATGACACAGCATTTCGATGCAAAGACAATGCCGGATTTCTTCGGAAAAAGATTCGATTCAAAGACTTTAAAAATCGCAGCTTCAATAATCGTATTTATTTTCCTTATTCCTTATACCGCATCTTTGTACAACGGTTTATCAAGCCTTTTCGGTCTTGTATTTGAGATTCCTTACTGGGTAGTTATCCTTGTAATGGCAGTTCTTACCGGTGTATACGTAATCTTCGGCGGATACATGGCAACGGCAATCAACGATTTCATTCAGGGAATCATAATGCTCTTTGGTATTTCAGCCGTTATCATTTCCGTTATCATGCAAAACGGCGGTCTCGTAACTGCAATGAAGACTCTTTCGTCTATCGAAGGCGATGCAGGATGGGCAGGCGCTTATTCATCATTCCTCGGACCCGATCCCCTCGCTTTGCTTTTCGTGGTAATCCTTACATCACTCGGTACATGGGGACTTCCTCAGATGGTCGGTAAATTCTATGCGATCAAGAGTGAAAACGATATTCATAAAGGAACTGTAATTTCAACTGTATTCGCAATCGTGGTTGCCGGCGGATGTTACTTCCTCG
>DFEM01000014.1:0-1417 GCA_002369155.1 Lachnospiraceae bacterium UBA3802
ATCAGAGATAAGAGAAGACCTGAACCTTACAAGGGCAAGGGTATCAAGTATGTTGATGAAGTAATCAGACGTAAAGTTGGTAAGACCGGTAAGAAATAAGAGATAAGGAGAGTATAAAAATGGTTAGTAAGAAATCCAGACAGGAAGTACGTGCCGAGAAGCACAGAAGAATTCGTAGCCGTTTAAGCGGAACTGCTGACAGACCCCGTTTGGCAGTATTCAGAAGCAATGATCATATGTATGCTCAAATTATCGACGATACCGTTGGAAATACAATTGTTTCAGCATCTACACTTGACAAAGATGTAAAGGCTGAACTCGAGAAGACCAACAACGTTGAAGCAGCAGCATATTTAGGAAAAGTAATTGCTAAGAAAGCATTAGACAAAGGAATTAAAGAAGTTGTCTTTGATCGTGGCGGTTATATATATCAAGGTAAAGTCGCAGCTCTTGCAGAAGCAGCAAGAGAAGCAGGCTTGGAATTTTAGGAAGGGGAGGATTTGCAATGGTACGCAATATTATTAACCCTGCTGAGTTAGGTGAATTATTTAGTGATACAATCGCTATTAAGAGAGTCAGCAAGACTACAAAGGGTGGTCGTGTAATGAGCATCGCAGCACTTGTAGTTGTAGGTGACAAAAACGGTCATGTAGGTGTAGGTACAGGTAAGGCTAAAGAAAACGGCGAAGCAATCCGTAAGGCAACAGACGACGCTAAAAAGCATCTCGTATCCATTTGTCTTGATGAGAACGCATCCGTAACTCATGATTATATCGGAAAGTATTCTTCAGCAAGCATTCTTTTAAAGAGAGCTCCCGAAGGTACCGGTATCATCGCCGGAGGTCCCGCACGTAAGGTGTGTGAACTCGCAGGTATCAGAAACATCCGTACAAAGTCATTGGGTTCAAACAATAAAACAAATGTAGCACTTGCAACAGTTGAAGGATTAAGCAAACTTAAGAGTCCCGAAGACGTTGCCAGAAATCGTGGTAAATCAGTAGAAGGCATTCGTGCTTAATCTGATTGGATGAAAGGAGACCAAAATGGCAGACAAAATGTTAAAAATTACATTGGTTAAGTCCCCGATAGGTGCTGTTCCCAAACATAGAAAGACCGTAGAAGCAATGGGTTTGAGAAAACTTAACAAGACTGTTCTTTTACCCGATAATGCAGCAACAAGAGGACAGATTCAGCAGATCGGATACCTTCTTAAGGTTGAAGAGGCATAGAAAGGAGAGTCACAATGGAATTATCAAATTTAAGACCTGCGGAAGGCTCAAAGCACAGTGATAATTTTAGAAGAGGACGTGGCCACGCTTCCGGAAACGGCAAAACAGCCGGCAAGGGACATAAGGGACAGAAAGCTCGTTCCGGAGCACCCAGAATCGGTTTTGAAGGTGGTCAGATGCCTTTATAC
>DFEM01000014.1:1465-6009 GCA_002369155.1 Lachnospiraceae bacterium UBA3802
AGATGCCTTTATACAGACGTATTCCCAAGAGAGGATTTACGAACAGAAATACAAAGGAGATCATTTCAATCAATGTATCCGCACTTGAGAGATTCGAGAACGGTACTGTTGTAAATGTTGAGAAGCTTCTTGAAGAAGGCGTTATCAGCAAAGCAGCAGACGGTGTTAAGATTCTCGGCAACGGTGAAATCACCAAGAAGTTAACGGTACAGGTTAATGCTTTCAGCGAGACAGCTAAAGCAAAGATTGAAGCAGCAGGCGGCACAGCAGAGGTGATCTAGTGTTTAAAACATTTATTAATGCTTTTAAAGTAAAAGATATCAGAAACAAACTGTTATTCACCCTTTTGATGCTTTTCATAGTGCGTTTGGGATGCCAGATACCCGCTCCCGGTATTAACCAGGAGTTCGTAAAGCAGATGATGGAGAATCTCTTCAAATCTGACGGTATCGGTATTCTCGGTGCATTCACCGGTGGTTCATTCGAAAGAATGTCCATATTTGCACTTAACATTACTCCGTACATCACATCTTCGATTATCATGCAGCTCATGACAATAGCTATTCCCAAGCTTGAAGAGATGCAGAACGATGGTGAAGACGGACGTAAGAAAATTGCTTCCATCACAAGATATGTGACGGTTGCACTTGCATTGATCGAATCGGGTGCCATGGCAATCGGTTTCGGTTCACAGGGTCTTTTGACAGAATATAATGCATTAAATGTAATTACCGTAATAGCTGCAATGACTGCAGGAAGTGCATTTCTTATGTGGGCGGGCGAAAGGATTACTGAGAAAGGCGTCGGAAACGGTATTTCCATAGTCCTCATCATTAACATCATTTCTTCATTCCCTCAGGATGCAAAGACTCTCTTCGAACAGTTCGTTAAGAAAGAGTCAATTGCAGTCGGCGTTCTCAATGCGGTAATCATAATTGCCGTAGTTATAGTACTTGTCATAATGGTTATTTTCCTTAGTGACGGTACAAGAAAGATTCCTCTTCAGTATGCGAAGAAGATTCAGGGCAATAAGATGATGGGCGGAAACACAAGTTCCATCCCCATAAAGATTAATACAGCCGGAGTTATTCCTGTTATCTTTGCTTCATCAATCTTATCATTCCCTTTGATTATCTCCAACATGGCCGGATTCAACGGCTCGGCTAAAGCTGAGACAGGCTTCTGGGGCTGGGGTTATATCTGGGGTGAAGCATTGAAGTTCATGAACTCAAGATATTGGTTCAACAAGAACGACATGATTTACACAATCGGTATTATCGTATATGTAGTTTTGGTAATATTCTTTGCTTACTTCTACACATCGATTACCTTCAATCCCGTGGAAATCGCAGGTAACTTAAAGAAAGCCGGCGGATTCGTTCCCGGTATCAGACCGGGTAAACCTACAAGCGATTATCTTAACACAGTACTTAACTATGTTATCTTCATCGGTGCCGTAGGACTTACGATCGTAGCTGTTTATCCTTATGTATTCAGCGGCCTCTTCGGAGCAAGCGTAAGTTTCGGCGGAACGAGTATCATCATCGTTGTCGGTGTTATCATCGAAACGGTTAAACAGGTTGAGTCACAGATGCTTGTACGTAATTACAAAGGATTTTTAAACGATTAATTTTACGACGAATGACACTCCAATTTTGGGGTGTCTTGTCGTCGCTTAGCGGCATAATACCAATAAAGAAAAGGCAGATAAAATGAAAATTGTTATGTTAGGCGCACCGGGCGCAGGAAAAGGTACACAGGCAAAAATGATTGCCGAGAAATATTCAATTCCTCACATCTCCACAGGAGATATCTTCAGAGCAAACATTAAGGAAGGAACACCGCTCGGACTTGAGGCAAAATCATATATGGATCAGGGAAAGCTCGTTCCCGATGAACTCACAGTAAAGATTCTTCTTGACAGAGTTGCAAAGGACGATTGCAAGAACGGATACGTTCTCGACGGTTTCCCCAGAACAATTCCTCAGGCAAATGTTTTAAAAGAAGCACTTGATGCGCAGAACGATAAAATTGATTATGCTATCAATGTCGATGTTCCCGATGAAAACATCGTAAGAAGAATGTCGGGAAGAAGAGCATGTGTTACATGCGGTGCCACATATCACATCGAGCATGTGCCTCCCAAAAAAGAGGGCATTTGCGATAAGTGCGGAAGCAATCTTATCTTAAGAGATGACGATAAGCCCGAGACAGTGCTCAACAGACTTAAAATATATCACGAGCAGACACAGCCTTTGATTGATTTCTACAACAAAGAAGGAATCTTAAAAGAGGTTGACGGAACAATTGATGTTAAAGATGTATTCGAAAACATCACAAAGATTTTAGGATAAGAGGAAAAAAGAATATGGCAGTTTCGATTAAGTCGGAGAGAGAAATTGAATTAATGCGAGAGTCCGGAAGGATTTTAGGAGAGGTTCATGAGAAACTCAAGGAAATAATCCGTCCCGGAATATCAACACTTGAAATAGATATTGAGGGAGAGAAATTAATCAGAAGCTATGACTGTATTCCAAACTTCCTTCATTATAACGGTTTCCCCGGATCGATTTGCGTATCGATAAATGAGGAAGTCGTACACGGAATTCCCAAGAAGAGCAGAAAGTTAAAAGAAGGCGATATCGTAAGCCTTGACTGTGGACTCATTTACAAAGGATATCATTCCGATGCGGCAAGAACATATCCTGTCGGAGAGGTTGATCCCGAAGTATTAAAACTTGTAAAAGAGACCGAGCAGTGCTTTTTCGAAGGAATCAAATTCGCGAAAGAAGGCAATCATCTGCATGATATCTCAAATGCAATTGATGCATATGCCACCAAATGCGGATACGGAGTCGTTACGGCACTTGTCGGACACGGCATCGGAACCAGTCTTCACGAAGATCCTTCGGTTCCGAACTACCACATGAACAATCGTGGAATCAAACTTGTGGCAGGCATGACACTTGCAATTGAGCCCATGATTAACCTCGGAAGAGGAGATGTTGATTTCCTTGATGACGGATGGACATGCGTAACAAGCGACAGACTTCCTTCATCGCATTATGAGAATACAATCCTCATAACAAAAGGAGAACCTGAGATATTAACACTTCCCAAAAGATAACAAGTACTTGTTGATGATTAAGAAGTAGTTACTATATATAGAAGAAACACATTAAATAAGAAAGGATAGTAGCGATTATTCGCCGGGTATAAGGAGTGTCAAAATTAGATGTTATTGAAATCGAAGGTGTTGTTACAGAGAAGCTTCCCGGAACACAGTTCAGGGTGGAACTCGAAAACGGCCACGAGGTTATTGCTCACATAAGCGGTAAGCTCAGACAGAATTACATTAGAATTTATCCCGGGGATAAAGTTACTTTGGAAATGTCTCCCTACGATTTGTCCAAAGGACGTATCATCTGGAGAGAGAAATAAATCCTTAGCGGAAAATTTTTTCTTGCATTGTAATTTTCCGCGTGTTACAATGTTAAACGGACTTTTTTGAGAAGGAGGGTTGAATCGTGAAAGTAAGATCATCGGTCAAACCAATTTGCGAAAAATGCAAAGTTATCAAAAGGAAAGGGAGAATCATGATAATCTGTGAGAATCCCAAGCACAAACAGAGACAAGGATAATTAATATTCTTGTTTTGTTGTGATTTTTGCGGCTGCGGCTGATATTATTCCGTCAAATAGTATCGGCTAACAATAAATGTGAGGAAGGCTTTGGCCTGTCCGTGCATTTACTTTTTGATACCGAGCAAAGTATCGGAAAACCGGGAAACCCGGTCGGGTAGGAATACCCCTATCATTTAGTAACTGTTAATCGAATTCGCCATTTACCGCTGAGTAATCAGGGCGCGAATTCAAATGGAAAATTTGGAGGAAAAAGAAACATGGCTCGTATTGCTGGTGTTGACTTGCCGAGAGATAAGCGTGTTGAGATCGGTCTCACATACATCTACGGTATCGGCAGAGTAAGCTCAAACAAAATTCTTGAGGCAGCAAAGGTAAATCCTGACACACGTGTCAGAGACCTTACTGACGACGAAGTAAAGGCTATCAGTGAGATCATTGCTGATTCTTACATGGTAGAAGGTGACCTTAAGAGAGAAGTAGCTCTTAACATTAAGAGACTTCAGGAAATCGGTTGCTACAGAGGAATCCGTCATAGAAAAGGACTTCCCGTTCGTGGCCAGAAGACCAAAACAAACGCTAGAACAAGAAAGGGTCCCAAGAAGACCGTTGCTAACAAGAAAAAGTAATAAGGTAACATTATATGCACCTCCAAGGCTTTCCCTCGAGTGGAAGCTGACTGATGAGGTGTATAAGGATATGATTTATAAGAAAGTAGGTTAGTTTTTATGGCAAACAAGGCAGTAGCTAAAAAAGGCGCTAAGAAGCGTGTCAAGAAAAACGTTGAACATGGACAGGCACATATCCAGGCATCTTTCAACAATACAATCGTTACAATCACAGACGCTGAAGGTAACGCATTAAGCTGGGCAAGTGCAGGTGGTCTTGGTTTTAGAGGTTCAA
>DFEM01000115.1 GCA_002369155.1 Lachnospiraceae bacterium UBA3802
TTAAAAATCCCAAGACCAATCATCAGAATGCGGGATTTACCGATCAGGAAAGAGAGTGCTTTACGAGAGTCGTTGAAAGCGGATACATAGATTCCTTCAGATACTTTTATCCCGACGAAAAGGATAAATATTCGTGGTGGTCTTACATGTTTAAGGCCAGAGAAAAGAACGCAGGGTGGCGTATTGACTATTTTGTGGTCTCTGAAAAACTTAAAGATCGAATGGTTGATGCCAAGATACATGCCGACATTTTAGGATCGGATCACTGTCCCGTGGAGCTTGATTTAAAATAATGAAAATAGATTTACCGGAAAACGTAAAAAGAATAATAGACGAGTTATCAAACGCCGGATTTGAAGCTTATGCCGTGGGAGGGTGTGTCAGAGACAGTATTCTCGGGCGTGTTCCGAACGACTGGGACATAACGACTTCAGCCAAACCGGAAGAAGTCAAAAAGGTATTCAAAAGAACCGTCGACACCGGGATTAAGCACGGCACCGTGACCGTACTTATGGGCCGTGAAACCTATGAAGTCACGACTTATCGAATCGACGGAGAATATGAGGATTCAAGACATCCAAAAAGTGTGGAATTTACCGCAAATCTTAAGGAAGATCTCTTAAGACGGGATTTTACGATAAATGCCATGGCATACAATGATACGGACGGACTTGTGGATATCTTCGGCGGACTTGAGGATATTGAAAGCAAGACCATAAGGTGCGTGGGCGTTGCAAAAGAAAGATTTACCGAAGATGCGTTAAGGCTTCTTCGTGCCATAAGATTTGCGGCACAGCTTGGATACAGGATAGAAGACGAGACTTACAAAGCCATCGGAGAACTCTCGGAAACATTATCGAAAATCAGTGCGGAGAGAATACAGGCCGAGTTAAACAAAATCCTTTTATCGGATAATCCCGCCATGTTAAAGACCGCATACGAGACGGGACTTACCAAAGAGTTTATTCCCGAACTCGACAAATGCTTTGAGACCAAGCAAAACAATCCCCATCACTGTTTCACGGTGGGAGACCATATCATAAAATCCGTTGAAAATATCGAGAAAACAAAGGCTTTAAGGTTAACGATGCTTTTACACGACATTGCAAAACCCGAGTGCCTTAAGACGGATGAAAACGGAATCGATCATTTTCACGGACACCAGATTAAATCCTCGGAAAAAGCCAAAGAGATTTTACGAAGATTAAAATACGACAACGATACCATCGACAGAGTGGGGATTCTCGTAAAATATCATGACGAGAGACTCGAAGGCGGAACGAAGATTATGCGCCGTGCGATGAATAGAATCGGAGCGGACGCGTTCCCCGATATATTCAAAGTCTGGAGAGCGGATCTTGATGCCCAAAGCGATTACATGCGTGAAGAGAAAATCGCAAGGCTTAACAGAAACATCGCCGATTACGAAGAAATCGTTAAAAATGAGGAATGCGTAAGACTCAAAGACCTGGCTGTCGGCGGCAGGGATTTAATCGATAACGGTATTGAAAGCGGTCCTTTGCTCGGTGAGATTTTAAACAAAATGCTCGAAGACGTAATTGATAATCCCGAGCATAACAACAAAGAGTATCTGCTTGAAAAATATGTTAAACAATAAAAGGTTTTGACTGAAGTTGATGAAAAAAACAAATGCTTTTATCAATTTAATATTTGCATCCGTCTCTCTTCTTTTTCTCTTATCCTGTACACCGAATACCGGTGTCAATGTGCCTGTTTCCACAGGAGAGGAAGAGATTGAGCAGGCCTCGAAGTTTGTTTATTCCGATACCTGCATCGTGGTTTCGGTTGGAAAAAGCGACCAATCTTTTACTTTCCAAAACCTCGAAACGGGCTTAAGATACACGCTTACTTACGATAACCTTACCTTTTTTACGGACAGATACAAAGGCTCGATTACGGGAAGTCAGGTAAGTGCGGGACAGATATGCGATATTACTTTTTATCGCGAGGAAAAGCAGCTTAAATCTCTTGAGATTTCGGGGGATTATTTTGCATATTCAAATGTCGAGGGCTTTAAGTTTTACAATTCCGCGACAAGACTCGAGTACCTCGGAGACAAGTACGAGCTTGATGAAAATCTTGTTGTCTGCTCCGGCAAAGAAAATATAGATGTTTTGGAAATAGCGGACACAGATATTCTGACGATTCACGGCATTGACCATGTGATTTACAGCATCAATGTGGATAAGGGACACGGCTTTGTATCATTGGATAACGACAGCTATTTTATAGACGGCTTTATCGAGATTGAAAAGGATATCCGAAAGATTACAGAAGGCATGGTTCTTACCGTTCCCGAAGGCAGATACAATATTTTAATCAGCAAAGACGGAACGAGCGCCGTAAAAGAAGTTACGGTCGGAAGAAATCAGGAAGCGCATGTGGATCTTGGCGACATAGAGATTAAGAAAAATTACGGTACCGTCAATTTTTCGATTACTCCTACGGATGCGGCTTTGTATATAGACGGGGAAAAGATAAACGATGTAAATAAGCCCGTAAAGATGGAATACGGAATTCATGAACTCATCGTCAGAGCCGACGGATATGAGACGCTTTCCAAATACATCTCGGTCGGTTCCCCCTCTGCGGATGTTTCCTTTAAGCTTACCAAACTTGAAGACGATTCCGACAAAGACAAGGATTCAAAGGAAAATTCAAACGACAATAATACCAATACGAACAACAATACGAACACGAATACCAATTCAGGCAACAATACGAATACGACCGATACAAACAACAATTCAAATTCCACTACGGTAACGGACAATACCGAGAACGGAACCACGGATTCCAATCCTCCCGAGAACACGACTGAGGCCAAGGTTTATATCGATGCTCCCCAGGGCGCGGAGCTTTATCTTGACGGCAATTACATGGGAGTGGTTCCCGTAAGCTTTACCAAGAAAATCGGCACCATCGTCATTACATTAAAAAAAGACGGCTGCCAGACGAGAAGCTACACCATTAATCTTGAGGAAGCCGCGACCGACAGCCGATATTCGTTTTCCGAATTGCTGAAACTGGAATAATATTTATTTGTTGTAGAAGGCAACGGCTACAATGCCCGGTCCCAGATGGGTTCCGATGACACTGCCGACGCATGCTTCTTTTAATTCATCGAGATGTTCTTCCCAGAGGAAGCGACTGTCTTCGACATATTTCTTAAGTAAAGAATCATCAAGACCGGAATACCCGAGCATAACGGGTTTGGAGAAATCTACTCCGCCGGTCTTTTCTATTTCCGTCACAAGCAGGTTGTTGCTTTTCTTTGAGCCTCTGGCCTTTCCGAGTATTACGATTTCTCCGTCTTTTATACGAAGAACGGGCTTGATTCCGAGCATATCTCCCGCAAAAGCCGCGGTCGCCGAGATTCTGCCTCCGCGCTTTAAATATTCGAGGGTATCCACGATTCCCATGAGGCAGATTTTTTCTTTTTCTTCATTTAATTTGTCGCTGATTTCTTTGGCGCTCAAACCTTCTTCTGAGAGTCTGACCGCAAGCTCTGCCAGGATTCCCGATCCGATTGTTGCATTTTTGCTGTCTACGACAAATATTCTTCCTTCATAATCCTCAGCGGCGATCAAGGCGCTTTGGTATGTTCCCGAAAGAGTGGATGAAAGAGTGATCAAAACGGCTGTTTCGTCATTTTTTTCCACATCTTCAAATACACTTCTGAAGGTCTCGGGATTGGCCTGCGATGTATGGGGCAGCTCATCGCTTTCGATAAGCTTTTCGTAAAATTCTTTGTAAGTGATGTTTACTCCGTCAAGATATTCTTCGTCACCGATATAGAGAGTTAAAGGGATTACGGTGATTTTCTCCCTGGTTTCTTCGCTGACATCTGCTGATGAGTCACAGATTATTCGTACGTTCATGTCGGCTTTTTTTGCTCCTTTATTTTTGTTTTAAATTGCGGTATTTCCAAAGAAGTGAATAGTAATTGTAGAAAATAAAGGGTGATTTAATGCAAAGGTTCACCATCTTTTCTTCTTCCTTGTCCGAAACATTGTAATATTTATTGCTTCTGAATTTCGGGAATTTCATGATAAAATCATCTTTCAGTTTGCTCACGAAACTTAACTTTTTATCCTTGCATCCGAGCATGTATGAAAAAAGAGTTGTATGGAATCCGAGTCTTGTATAGACATCTTCGGCTTCCTGTTCAAAAGTAAAAAACAGATTTCTTTCCTTTAATTCGGATAACATCTGATTCATGGCTTTGATTCTGTCCTCGCAGCGTTCCTTCGTTATCGTGTGTACCGTGGAAGAATCATGCTGAAGATAGTAGTAATTGGGTTCGTTTATATATTCAAAATGCGTAAAATAGGGAATCCAGACTCTCGCCGCGCAGTTGTCCTCGTAAAAGATATGCTCCGGGAAGGTGAGATTGTTCTCCTTAATAACACTGTGCTTATAGATCTTTACAACCATGCTTCCGGGTAAACGGAAAAGATCTCTTTTCTTATCCGTATCAAGAATTCCCGATTGAGATTCTTCATTACATTTTACGATATTTCCCACTTCGAAAGTATGTGAATTTACGATATTTAAATCACAGCCGACGATATCGGCACCGGTATCTTCCGCTTTTTTTATCAGCTTTTCGTAAAAGTCGGGTGTAATCCAGTCGTCGCTGTCGATAAATCCGATCCAGTCTCCCGAGGCAACCTTTAAGCCTTCGTTTTTGGCTCCGCCCTGTCTTTTGTTTTCGCTGTACGTAACTACTTTGAATTTCCCGGGGTATTTTAACTCATAATCAATCAAAACTCCCAGGGAATCATCCGTGGAAGCGTCATTAACCGCGATAATCTCATAGTTTTTTATTGTCTGATTGATAAGAGAATCGAGACAGAAGGTGAGATTATCGTCATGATTCATATTGTAAACGGGTACGATTATGCTTAAAAGCTTTTCTTCCATGCGTTTACTTCCTGTTTTTTCTGTGAATCTCGGGATCTTCGTATTTATCCATAAAGTCGTGTCCGAGGAAAACCTTTTCCTTTGCAAAACGAACGGCGTCAAGCTGCGTATATATGGCTACGACCTTGTCGAATTGTATGTCTTCGAAAAAGTTGAGAATCTCCATCGGAACCGTTCTGTCAAACTGTTTGCAGTCCGAAAATACAGTGGGGTAATCAAGCTCGTCTCTCGGATGAGGCTTTAAAAAGATCGTGCCTTCTTTTGAGTATTCGTTCACAAGATCCCTGAAGAGCTTTTCTCTCTGCTTTAAATCCGTGGTCAGCGGCTCGGTAAGAATGATAATGTTTTTCTTGTCCGAATTCACATTTGAGAGCTGCTTTTTTAATTCGTCGAAGTTCTTAACGAAAACTCTCATCATGATTTCTTTGGCTTTTGAGTCGAGCGCATTCATCAAGCCGGAACGCGGAACCTCTTTATATTTTTTAAAAGTATCATCGATGACGCTTAAATCGTTTACTTCCATGTCGAGACAGTATTTGCTGTATCCGTCGCGGATGAAAATAAGATTTAAGTTCATGCTGAAGAATTTTTTAAGTGCAAAAGCGCCCCTGTTGTCGGCCTTGGCGGGCACGGGGGAATAGGGCTTTAAATAATTGAGCCCGTCTTCGAGAGCATGGTAGGGGATTCTTTTTTGATTAAGGAAAAGACCTATGGGATCGGAATCGCAAAAGACATAGACTTGTTTGTATTTTGAAAAGTCGACGGGGACATACTTTTCCTCAGCCTTTGCAAATTCCTTTGTGAATTTGATTCGGGAAATCATATTCGAAACGATATTGCCCTTATCCTCTTTGTATTTCATTACTTCGGGGAAAAAGGTTTCTCTCTTTTCGTCAAAAAGATAAACGTTTTCAAAAACTTTGTTTTCAAGAATACGCTCGGAGAGATTTTCGAAGTCGTTGGACATTAAACTTAAGACCAGATCGGCCTTAAATCGCTCGTTTTTATCTAAATTGAATTCTTTAAGCAGTGCCACAAACACATGGTAGTAGGTGTGACATACGTATATTCTGCCTTTTTTATCCATAACCTTTTCTCTCTTAATCCCGTAGGGCAAAATTATCTTTTGAATGATAGCATATATCCCGTTTTATCTCAAGAAACGCCGGAGGGTGAGTCGGGGATGCCGTCGCGCACAAGGACTTTTAAGTTGTTTGAGATTAAGCTTAAAGCATCATAAAGAATCACGCGGTTTTCTTCGGATAAGTTTTTGCTTGCGGCATCAACGGCCACGAGAACCTTGTTTTTGACATTCTTTGCCGCTTCTTTTCCGGCATCGGTGAGCTTGTAAACTCCGCCGTAGTTATTGCGGTAATTTCCTTCTTTGACAACGAGGTTCTTTTCTATCATAATGCCCATCATTCTCGAAACATCCGCTTTGTCTTTTCCGCAAATTTCGCAAAGCTTTGTCGCACTTATTCCCTCTTCGTATTTTGCAAGGGTGATAAGGTAGAGCGAATGGGGACCTTTCAATCCGTAGGAGGCCATCTCGTCGCCGGTAAGTTTGTGCCAGCATTTTTCAATTTCAAAAATAGAAAATGTAAATCTTTCGAATCTGTCTTCCATGTCAAAGTCGTCCTTTCTCTTCGAAACAGGCCACAAATGTTGATTTCTTCAACAAATAAATTATAAGAAGACAATGTTGAAAAGTCAACATCCGCAGGTTTTCGGGGCCTGTAATTAAAGAATTTATAGTTAGAAACAGATGCAGGTGTTATAATCTAAAATGTACGATAAGGAAAAAAATGAACAGTAAAAGCAAAATTTATCAAAAAGTCTGGGTAGTTGCCCTCCCCATAGTATTTCAAAACGTTATCGACGCCGCGGTAAACAGCGCCGATGTTTTGATGCTCAATTACGTGGGACAGTCGGCCATAAGTGCGGTATCGCTTGCCAACAGCATGGTGGGCATTCTTTTTATGTTCTTATACGGAATAGGAACCGGAATTGCCATGCTTTCCGCGCAGTATTTCGGAAAAGGCGATCTTAAAACCATAGAAAAGGTTGAGGGAATCGGCTATAAATTTGCGCTTTCCGTCGCTGCACTCGGTGCAATTCTTTGTATTACGATACCAAAGATTCTTATGAGAATATACACAAACGACGCTACCCTTGTGGAAATAGGTGCAAAGTATCTGGTTCTTATAGCGCCCGGTCTTATTTTCTGGGCGGTTTCGGCTGTGTATATGTCGGTTCTTCGATGCATCGGAAAAGTATCCACAAGTACCGTGCTTGAAGCGATAGCTCTTGTATGTAATGTTGCACTGAATGCGGTATTTATTTTCGGATTGTTCGGGGCACCGAAGCTTGGAGTAATCGGTGTTGCCATTGCCACTACCGTATCGCGTTTCATTCAGATGGTCGGATGCTTTTTCGTATCGATAGTCTTAAAGCCCGGAGTAAGGCTTACATTTTCGACCATGTTTAAAAGATATAAAAACCTCGAGCATGACTTTTTCACGATGGCTATGCCCGCGATCGGAAACGATCTTGCATGGTCTGTGGCTTTCAGTACTTATGCCGCCATAATCGGGCGTTTCGGGGACGATGCGGTTGCTGCTTATTCAATAGTCAATACGGTCAGAAATTTAGGCTGCGTCCTTTGTTACGGCATAGGCTCGGCATCCGGAATAATCGTCGGGCAAATACTCGGAGAAGGAGATATGTCCGAGGGAATCGAGGCAGGGCATATTTGTCTCAGGCTTGCCGTGGTTACGGGAATCATCGGCGGACTTATAGTGTTAGGCCTGACACCGGTAGCCTTAAAACTTGCCGATTTGACACCTACTGCACTCGATTATCTTAAGTTCATGCTCTTGATAAATACTTATTACATAAGCGGAACATCCGTAAACACATGTCTTATCGCGGGAGTATTCAGGGCCGGGGGCGATTCGAAATTCGGCTTCAAATGCGATTTGATAGACATGTGGTGTTACGCTGTTCCCCTCGGTCTTTTTGCTGCATTTGTATTAAAGCTTCCGGTAAAGTGGGTTTATTTCCTGCTTTGTACGGATGAGTTCGTAAAATGGCCCTGGGTATTCAAGCATTTTTACAGCCACAAATGGGCCAAAAACATTACAAGAGAAGATGTCGATTAAAATCAAATAAATGTGTTAAAGGAAATTCTTTAAGGGAGAATGAAAAATGAAGAAAACTTTGAAAAGAGGAATGTGTGTTTTATCCTCAATATTTTTAACGGTATCGATGAGCGCTTGTTTCCTTCCTCAAAATGAAGGAGATAAAGACAATCCCACCACGCAGGCAAACATTCAGCCGGATACGGGGGACAATGAAAACGGCGGAAGTTCCGATAGTAACGTCACAACAAACGTTACAGGCGCTTCTTTATCGGAGAGAATCTGCGGCGATTATTTCGGTCAGGAATCATACGGCGACGGTATAAAAGTTTCGATTTACAATGTATTTGACAACCTCTATGCAAATGTGGGTTATACAGACAGTGAAGGTGGCGACATTTATTCATTTTGGGCAACCGAGCTTTTCCCGATTAACTCGTCCGATATCTTAAGCTCTGACACAACCGGAATAGATGTGGGCGGCATGTCTTTTTCCGTAATGTCCAATATGAGCAAATATTTTCATTCGCCCGTAAAAGGAAAAATCAGTTTAACAAATGACGGAATCGAAATAAGCGGTATTGACGGCAATCCTTTGGAACTGGGCGGAAATATCGAACTTAAAAAGAGTGATGGAAACGAAGGGTTCTTTTTTGAGGATTATTCAGAGTATCTTGAAAATCTCTCCGGTACTCCCGATGAGAATCTGTATGGCATATGGAGAGAAAAATATTCTGCGGAACCCAGATACATCGAATTTAAGGAAGAAGACGGAAAAAATAAAAGTACGGTTTATCAGAAGGAATCCGGCAGGGAAGTATTTCTGGCAATGGGTGAATTTACGGCTGACGCATCCCATGTAAGTTTAATTCATGCAGATATTTCAACCTGCGCACCGGAACAGTTCTCATTCGATTACAAAGCTGATGAAGACAGTCTTGTCATATCGGGATTGACTCCTCTTCCTGCGGATTCATATACCGGAGATTCGGTTGAATTTGAGAGAATAACCAAAGATGATGTGCCTCTTTGCGTGCTTTGCGAACCCGACGATACAGCAGCAATAAAAGGCGGCTTTCCGATATCAACACCGGATGGCGCAAGCAGAGAAGTATGCATTCAGTTTTGTGCTACAAACGATATTGAAAACAACGGCTCTTATTTTGTCAGAGTCGGCAATGTCGTTTATTTCAGATACTATACGGAACTTGCAATCGGAGGAGATGTTTATGCTCCTTTTGGAGAGTTTTTAAATAGTAACGATCTTCAAAACGGGGGCTGTATCGGATATTACGATTTGGCTACGGGAGAGACCGGAATAGCCTGCGTTGACGGAAATGCGGGAGAGCTGTATTACCTTGACGGAAGATTTTACAGCGAAAAATTTGTTGCAAACGATTACGACAGTCAGAGATTTATCGAGAGATACTGGCCTAACGGCGGCGGCCTGGAAAGCTACACGGAAGAAACCGACTATTCATATATTCGGGGTATAAATGAGAACAACACACTCCTTGCAATCAGCAATTTCGATTACGGGGAAAATTACACCTGCGACGGAACTTTCTATTTTAATTATCTGGAGACATCTCAATTTGAAGATATCTTTGGAAGCGGCTTTATCGGAAATGATTTTTACACCGCTTCATTAAGCAATTCTTCGGACGGAAACGAGATTATCATAAGGGAGCTCGACAGCGAAACACAGAATACATATACTCTTTTCAGTTTTGATGCTTCTGAATTTGATGAATACGGATATCCCATGAAGGCACAGTTTCTTGAAGGGGAGGACGGCATTTATGTCGGAATCTCCTGGTTTGACGGAACTGCCGTTGAGGTTTCGGATTACTGTCTTGTTAAAGTTCAAAGTGAAAAAGAGGATTCCGGGGAATTTGTCGAAAAAGGCTTTCCAATCGGATACGAAGAACCCTCTGAACCGTATGCATATTTCGATGATACGGGAGATGTTGCATATACTCCTCAGGATCCCGACAAAGAAGCAGGTCTTTCTTCAAAAACATTCGGAGATCTGGTTGAGTTTGAAGCACCTTTCGGTTATCAGGTCGTGGATGAGGGCTTAATTCCCGAGTATCCGTTTGATCAGGAATCCGGAGTAGCAGTCACTGTATTTGAAGATGCACAAAAGATTAAAGACAAAGTATTTGTAATCCTTGCATATGCATCTTATGAACCTTCTCAGGATATCGGATGGAGAAGGGTGTATAAGTGGATGGGATTTAGTTACAGGGTCTACACGAAGGACGGAGTAAAAGAGATAATTCCGACGGTTGATATGGAACCGTAGCCCGAATCCGGGCAGGATGAAAACAAGCCGAGGCGAAAAATCCGGCTTAGAAAGGTTGTAAAATGGTAAGAAGAGCAGAAAAGAAAGACATTCCCGCAATAATGGATTTGCTCATTCAGGTTGATATGGTTCATCACAACGGCAGACCCGATATTTTCAAGGGCCCGACCACAAAGTATGACGAAAAACAGCTTGAAGAGATAATCGCAGATGACGAAACACCGGTTTTTGTTTATGCCGACGAAAACGACAGGGTACTCGGACATGCTTTTTGCATTCATATGCAGCAAAAAGAAAACAGGGTTCTCACGGATGTGAAGACTCTTTACATAGACGATATCTGTGTCGATGAAAACGCAAGAGGCAGACATGTGGGAAAAGAACTTTACGAGCATGTTTCGGAATATGCAAAACAGTCCGGTTTTTACAATATCACACTCAATGTCTGGGCCTGCAATCCGGGTGCGATGAAATTTTACGAGGCCATGGGATTAAAGCCTCAAAAGATCGGCATGGAGAAAATATTGTAGGGCCTTTTATTGACAATCAGGCGTAAAATCTATATACTCAAATTCGCCTATGATTTTTTTATGGCGGTTGCTGCAGGTAAGCGGCTGCTTGGGTCTTACGCGGCGGAAATCCACGAACCGTGTCAGGTCGGGAACGAAGCAGCACTAAGAGGAATCTTCCGGGTGCCGTAAGGGTGCCTGAGTATGTTGCTTGCCTGCATCAGCCGCCAAAAATTAAATCGTGGGCTTTTTTCATAAAAGTCAAAAGAGGGGATTATGAAAGAAAACTATAACAATGAGGTTATGTATTATACTTTTCCGGATTTCGAACAGTTCGATTTTTTGACGCATGCTTTTTCTTCAAGAGAAGGCGGCGTGAGCGAGGGATATTATTCTTCGATGAACCTGGGGATAAAGACGGAAGACTCCAAAGAAAACATCATGAAAAACTACGAGCTTTTCACCAAGGCGGTGGGAATTAAGCTCGAAGATGTCGTAATCGGCAATTTAAACCACGGCAACAACGTAAGAGTAGCCACCAGAAAAGATGCAGGATGCGGAATATTAAAGCCGTTTAATTACGTCAATATCGATGCACTCGTGACCAACGAACCCAATCTTGCCATCACTGTAACCTGTGCCGACTGCGTTCCCGTATTTTTCGTCGATCCCGTAAAGAAGGCAATCGGCATCGCACACTCGGGCTGGAAAGGAACGGCTCAGGAGATATCTGCAAAAGTAGTTGAAAAAATGGTCGAAGAATACGGAAGCAGACCCGAGGATATTTATGCAGGTATCGGACCCTGCATCGGAATGTGCTGCTACGAAGTAAGCAGAGATGTTTTCGAAGAATTCATTGAATTCGATTATCTTGATGACGCATGGTATTTCGAAAAAGAAGAAGATAAATTCGATATAGATTTAAGCCGCATCATATTCGGCACGCTCGCGTATTCGGGAATACTTCCCGAGCACATAAGCATTTCCGGACTCTGTACCTGCTGCAACAACGATGTGCTCTTCTCGCACAGGGCTCAAAAAGGAAAGCGCGGTACGATGGCCGGCATGATAATGATTAAAGGGTAGCAAATAAAAAGGACTGTAAAAAACAGTCCTTTTTATAATTTATGCGATTAGCCAATGGATGTAAGCAAATTAATGAATAAATCTGAATGATTTAAGCCCCATGTTTCCAAAGCCCGTGTATTTAAGGTAAAGCGGAGCCACACCGTCGGGGATATTGCAGTCTGCCTTATAGGTTACCCAGACTGTCTCAAAATCCACTCCTATTTTTGCAAGTACGGGACCTTCCGGCGATGTTCTGACTTCAAAGTCGCCCTTGCCGTATCCGCAAACGTCGAGTTCTATTCCTTTTACTCCCTTAAAATCAAAATATTTAAATCCCAATGTCGTATTTTCGACAATGTTGTAAATGTATCCCGTGCATTCCTCGCCGTCTTTTCCGTCCTGAGTGACTCTCGGAACGTGATGTCCTCCGACATAAGGGATTCGCTCTTTATCGGTATACATGTTGCAGACGATATATGAAGGATATTCTTCGGTATCCGATAAAGGTCCGCCGTTTAATCCGCAGGATGTGATTTCAACCTGGGGAATGCTTCCGTCTTCAAGGAATTTAACTTCCTCTGCACAGCCCTGTCTCGCATACCAGTCGTTATTGGTCTGACGATGGTAGAAAATATATCTTTTTCCGTTTATTTCGCAAAGTCCGCCGTGGTTGTTGGCACCGTATGCTGCCGGCTCTTCGGCTTTTTTATATGTTGAGATTCCGATATCGCAGTTGCTTACGATTACTCCGCCGTATTTAAAGTCTCTGTCGGGATAATCGCTTGTTGCGTAGCAGAGTTCATGCATGACTTCCGAAGAATATACAAAATAATATTTTCCGTCAAATTTGCGGATTGACGAAGCTTCAAAGAATCCGTGACCTTCATAGTCGGTTCCCATTGCACATTCGGGAGAAGGTGCGAGGAACTTGGGAGCTTCTTTAATCGTAAGCATGTCGCTTCCAAGCACCGTAACCATTGATCCGTGTACACTCTTGTCGCCTTTGGCACATACGCCTCCGGTGTAAAGATAAGTGGTATCGCCTTCGGTAATTACTGCGGGATCGAATTGATGTTCTTCACCTTTTTCGCCGAGCCTTGTGCCGTCTTCGTAGTGAACATATCCGTAAAATTCATATTTTCCCGCGGGAGTATCGCAGACTGCAACCGAAATATTGGATACCTTGTCGAGTGCGTAGAAAAGATAATATCTTCCGTCGGGACCTTTTGTCACATCGGGTGCGTAAAGGCACATGTTGTCTTTGACATTTAAAGGATCGTCGCCTCTTGTATAGATTACTCCTTCGTATCTCCAGTCTTTCAAATCGTTAACGCTTGCCGAGTAGCAGACGTAATCGTTCTGGCAGAAGAAGTGTCCGCCGAATCGATCGTGCGAACCGTATACATATACTCTGTCGCCAAACACATGGGGTTCTCCGTCGGGAGTATATTCATATGAGGGAAGATACGGGTTAAAAGCCTGTTTCATAACTTTTCCTTTCGAATCTCAATCGTAAAAGGGTTTTATCGTTCAAGTCCTTTTTCGTTAAGCCATTCTTTGATGAATTCGCCGAATTCGCTGTCGCGAACAGTGGGAACGGGACCGTTTGAAGTGAATTCCATTCCCGCTTTGTTCTCCGCGGTATAAGCCTTCCATTCGGGCATCGGGGTTCCGTCGGCATCATTGCCGTTTGGATCGCCTGTTTTAATAAAGTTTGTAAGGTAATTGCAAATCTGTCTTGCAAGGTCGAAATGTCTTCCGACGAAAGGTCTCCAGCAAAGTCCGAGTGTCTCGAAGAAGAACCAGAGGTCTACCGAGTGGAAAGTGCCGGGGTTGTCCCATCCGGGAATATCGGGATTGAAAAGATAATAGAAGCAATCCTTGTCGTTATGCTCGAAAATTCCCTTTGTGGCACATTCTATGCCGTTGGCTTCAGCGTACTGATTGCCGTTTTTCTCATAAACATTTTTGAAAGAAAGGAATTTATCGGCCTTGTCACCGAATATTTCTCTTGCCTTTTTCTCAAAATCCTCATCGTTTTCAGCCATGATATAACTTTTGAATTCATCGTTTGTATTTCCTGCCATCATGGGCACGTGAGCATGTCTTCCTTCAAGGAAAGCTTTTGTCTGATCCTCTTTAAGGAAACATCCGTCCACCGAAGGGCAGAAGAAGAAACCGTTTTTGTTTCTGAATTCGGATGATTTGTCACGAACAAAAGAAGCGTCGAGTTTTCTTGCTTCTTCGATTGTTTCCACACCGAGGGACTTGATGAATTCGGCACCCTTTGCCTTAACATCCTCAAAGGATCTCGGGATGATTACAAAGTCGTCAAAATAAGGGAATCCGATGATACCGCTCATGATTACGGCTTTTTGGAAAAGTCCCTGAGAAGAACCGGTAAGATGCGAAAATACGGATCCGCCGCCTGCGGACTGTCCCATGATTGTGATATTGTCGGGATCGCCGCCGAATGCGGCTATATTTCTCTTAACCCATTTGATGCCTGCCTGCTGGTCGAGAAGACCGAAGTTGGTAGGCGCTTCGGGGCTTTCTTTGCAAAGATCTTCATGTGCGAGGAAACCGAAGGCACCGAGACGGTAGTTGACCGATACCACGATTACGCCTCTTTTGGCAATGTTTTCGCCGTTGAATTCCATCTCGGGAGGATATCCCCACTGGAATCCGCCTCCGAAGAACCAGACAAGAACCGGAAGTTTTTCGTCAGCACTTTTGGCGTTGGTCCATACATTCAGGTAAAGACAGTCTTCATCCATATCGATTTCGGGATCCACATGCCAGTCGCGAACGTAAATGTCATCGGAAAGACCGGGTACATCCTGCATGGAAATGGGTCCGAATTTATATGCTTCAAGCACACCTTCCCAGTTCTTTGCGGGCTGAGGAGCCTTCCATCTGTTTTCTCCGACGGGCGGAGCAGCAAAGGGAATTCCCTTGAACACCGAAATTCTTGCATTGTTACCCGAAAGACCTCTGACGGCACCGTTTTCGGTCATGACTGTTTTTAACATGAATATAACACCTCCTGTTTTTTGCTCATACAAAACAATTATAGTAAAAACCATATGTAGAGTTAACAGACAAAGTTCAGTAAAAATGGTTACAAAATACAGTATAAAAAAGTTATTTGCGAGGGCTTCCTGTCAGCCTGAAAAGGAGAGAAAAGAACTCATTATACCGACAAATTATAGATAAAAACACTACAAAGTCTACATGTGGAAATATGGGGATTTTTTAGGGGTTTGACTGTTTATTTATTTTCAAATTTATGTATAATAATATATGTGGGTTTTTGCTTATTTCGTATGGGCAATTAACCGCAATATTTTTTTCTTAAGGAGACTTAAATGTTCAGACACATCGTTAATCCCCAAAGCATCAAAGGTCATATCAATCCTGAGATTCAGGGACATTTTTCGGAGCATCTCGGACGATGTATTTACGAAGGTGTTTTCGTCGGTGAAAATTCGGACATCCCGAATGTTAACGGCATGCGTACGGACGTTGTCGAAGCCCTTAAGGAAATGAAGATTCCCGTTTTAAGATGGCCCGGCGGATGTTTTGCCGACGAATACCACTGGATGGACGGAATCGGCGATAAGGCAAGCAGAAAAAAGATGATCAATACCAACTGGGGCGGAGTTGTTGAAGACAACAGCTTCGGTACGCACGAGTTCATGGAACTCTGTCGTCAGCTCGGTTGCAAGACATATATCAACGGTAACGTGGGAAGCGGTACCGTAAGAGAAATGAGCGAATGGGTTGAATACATGACTTTCGACGGTGTATCCCCCATGTCGGAACTCAGAAAGAAAAACGGCCGTGAAGAAGCCTGGGATGTCGATTATTTCGCTATCGGCAACGAGACCTGGGGCTGCGGCGGCAATATGAGTCCCGAGTATTATTCCGATCTTTACAGACATTATCAGACATTTGTCAAAAATTACAATCCCGACAAGAAAATCAAAAGACTTGCGGTAGGCCCTTCGGACAAAGATTACGAATGGACCGAGACGCTTTTAAAGAGATGTTTTGCAAGAGCGGGTTCATGGAACAATGCACACGGTTTTATGGACGGCCTTACATTGCATTATTATACTTTGCCTTACGACTGGGCAAAGAAGGGTGCCGCTACCGGTTTTAACGAAAAAGAATGGTACATGACTCTTGCCAAGACATTATATATGGAAGAGTACATTACCAAGCATTCCGCAATCATGGACCGTTACGACCCCGAAAAGCAGATAGGCCTTATGGTTGACGAATGGGGTACATGGTACGATGTCGAGGAAGGCACCAATCCCGGATTCTTATATCAGCAGAATACAATGCGTGATGCGCTCGTTGCAGGCATCAACTTAAATATCTTCAACAAGCACTGTGACAGAGTAAAGATGGCCAACATTGCTCAGCTTGTAAACGTACTTCAGGCGGTTATCCTTACCGAAGGCGACAGGATGATCAAGACTCCCACATACTACGTATTCAAGATGTACTCGGCTCATCAGGACAACGAACTTTTGGAGAGCAGCCTCGATACCAAGACAATCGGTCTTGAGGATGAATATAAAGTGCCCAACTTAACCGAATCGGTATCCGTGGACAAAGACGGAAAGATTCACATTACGATGACCAACCTTTCACTTGATGAAGATGCCGATATCGAAAGCATTTTAAACGGCGTTACCGTTAAGGGAGTTAAGGGCGAGATAGTAACCGAGAAGATGGATGCCCACAACACATTCGAAAACCCGGATGTTGTTAAGGAAGAAGCTTTTGACAAGGCAACCTTCGAAGGCGAAAAAGTCAGATTCACGATTCCCGCAAGAAGCGTGCTTCATCTGGAAGTTACCGTTTAAATATGGAATATAAGAAAATCTGCAGACGATGCCTTATTTCGGATATGGGCGAAGAAGCCTATCGCGAGATGATAGGCAAGCATGTCGACATCATCAGACCGGAAGACAGAAGCAGCGAGGGTTTGTACAAATCCCGACTGGACACATGCAAAGAATGCGATAAGCTTAATGCCGGAACCTGTCTTTCGTGCGGCTGCTATGTGGAAATACGTGCTGCAATGAAACAATCCAAATGTCCCAATCGGAAATGGGTGTAAGTTAATGGTAAAAAACGATTCCCCCAAAATATAAAATATCGCGTGAAGCGTAAAAAATAAAAGGAGAGAGAAATATGGAAATCAAAAAAGTAACAGACCCCTCATTCAAAAAGTACGGCAAGATTATCGAAGGAATTGATTTTTCCGAGATCTTGAAGAACCTCGAAGCTCTTCCGATGCCCGCAGAAGGTGTTGAATACTTCCCCGGAGTTAAGGAACTTGAGAGCACACCCGCAACCAAGATTATTTCCGAGAGTCTCTATGGCGGCATGCCCATCCAGATCGGTATGTGCAACGGACACAACAAGGCACTCAATGCAGTTGAGTATCACAGAGATTCCGAAATCAACGTTGCCCTTTATGATATGGTTCTTCTTATCGGCGAATTAAAGGATGTTACTGAAGATTTCAAATACGATACATCCAAGATTGAAGCATTCCTTGTACCTGCAGGCGTAGCAGTTGAAATGTATGCAACAACACTTCACTATGCACCCTGCCACGTAGAAGACAAGGGCTTCAAGGCAGTTGTAGTTCTTCCCAAGGGAACCAACTACGATCTTACATTCAAACCCAACTCAACCAAGGAAGACAGACTTCTTACAGCAGTCAACAAGTGGCTCATCGCTCATGAAGATGCCAAGATCGACGGCGCTTTCAACGGTCTTGTAGGTGAGAACATCACAATCGATTAATTTAGTAAATTTATAACCAAAACACATAAAAGGAGACAGAATATGTATTATATCGGAGTTGATCTCGGAACATCTGCCGTTAAGTTAATCATGATGGAAAAAGACGGCACAATCGTAAGTTCCGTATCAAAAGAATATCCTCTGTACTTCCCCCATCCCGGCTGGTCGGAGCAAAAGCCCGAAGACTGGAAGGCTGCAGTACTTGAAGGATTAAAAGAATTAGTTAAAGATTTTGATGCCACAAAAGTAGCAGGCATCAGTTTCGGCGGACAGATGCACGGTCTTGTAGTTCTTGATGAGAACGACAATGTAATCAGACCCGCAATTCTCTGGAACGACGGACGTACACAGAAAGAAACGGATTATTTAAATAATGTAATCGGAAAAGATGTTCTTTCTGCAGAGACAGCAAATATCGCATTCGCAGGATTCACGGCTCCCAAGATTCTTTGGATGAAAGCCAACGAGCCCGAGAATTTCGCAAAGATTAAAAAGATTATGCTTCCCAAGGACTATATCGCATATGTTCTTTCGGGCGTATTCTCAACAGACTACTCGGATGCTTCAGGTATGCTTTTACTTGATGTTAAGAATAAGAAGTGGTCAAAGAAAATGTGCGAGATCTGCGGCGTAGACGAATCCATGCTTCCCAAGCTATACGAATCTTATGAAGTTACAGGTACCGTTAAGCCCGAAATCGCAAAAGAAATCGGATTCACGGACAACGTTAAGGTTTGCGCAGGTGCAGGCGACAATGCGGCAGCAGCTGTAGGTACAGGTGTTGTAGGCGACGGCGGATGCAACATTTCTCTCGGTACATCCGGAACAGTATTCATTTCATCGGCTAAGTTCGGTGTTGATGAGAACAACGCTCTTCACTCATTCGACCATGCAGACGGCAACTTCCATCTTATGGGATGCATGCTTTCAGCAGCTTCATGCAACAAGTGGTGGATGGATGAAATCATCAAGACCAAAGATTACGCAGCTGAGCAGGCAAACATTACAAAGCTTGGTGAGAATCACGTATTCTTTCTTCCTTACTTAATGGGAGAAAGATCGCCTCACAACAACCCCGATGCAAGAGGAACATTCATCGGACTTACAATGGATTCCACAAGAGAAGACATGACTCAGGCAGTTCTCGAAGGCGTTGCATTCGGACTTCGTGATTCAATCGAAGTAGCAAGAAGCCTCGGCATTCCTCTCACAAAGACAAGAATCTGCGGCGGCGGTGCAAAGAGCCCTCTCTGGAGAAAGATGATTACCAACATCATGAACATGGAAGTTGAAAGAATCACATCCGAAGAAGGACCCGGCCTCGGCGGTGCAATGCTTGCAGCAGTAGGATGCGGCGAATACGCATCAGTAGAAGAAGCAGCAAAGGCAATCGTTAAAGTTCTTGATGTTGAAAAACCCGATCCCGTACTTGTTGAAAAGTATGAGAAGAAGTATCAGCAGTTCAAGACCATTTATCCGGCTTGCAAGCCTATATTTGATATCATTAAGTAATATAAAAAAACAGGAGAAAAAGTATGAACGAATTGGAACTTAAGAAAAAGGCCAATGATGTCAGAAAAGGTATAGTTACTGCAGTTCATGCAGCTAAAGCCGGACATCCCGGCGGATCGCTTTCCGCAGCTGATATCATGACATATCTCTACTTTGAAGAGATGAACATCGATCCTGCAAATCCCAAGAAGGAAGACAGAGACCGTTTTGTATTGTCCAAGGGACATGTTGCTCCCGCACTTTACTCAACACTTGCCAACAGAGGATATTTCCCCGTTGAAGAGCTTGAGACATTAAGAAAACTCGGATCAAGACTTCAGGGACATCCCTGTATGCAGGAAACTCCCGGTGTCGATATGTCTTCAGGATCACTCGGACAGGGCGTATCTGCAGCATGCGGCATGGCTCTTTCAGCAAAGCTTTTAAACAAGGATTACAGAGTATATGCTCTTTGCGGAGACGGTGAAATCCAGGAAGGTCAGATCTGGGAAGCAGCAATGTTTGCAGGTCACAGAAAACTTGACAATCTTGTAGTAATCGTAGATAACAACGGACTTCAGATTGACG
>DFEM01000164.1 GCA_002369155.1 Lachnospiraceae bacterium UBA3802
ATTTCGGTAACAACGTAAGCCATTCACACAGACGTTCAAATCATATTTGGAATTCCAATATTAGAACAGTTAAGTGTAAGGTTAACGGTACAACCAAGACAATGCATGTTTGCACAAGATGTTTAAAATCAGGCTTGGTTGAAAGAGCTTAATGAATATTGAAAATCATAAAAAATAATGCCTGTCGAATGACAGGCAATTTTTTTATGCTTTAATCTGTAAATCATGAAGCAAAGTCTCATACTCTCTGTTGATATTCTGTAAAGTATATGTATCTCCAGTAACATTATCCGGGTGAAATACTTTAATGAGATCTTTGTATCTTTTCTTTAAGCCTTTTTCCGAGGTTATGCCTTTAAAGAATATTCCCTGTCTGTATTCCAGTGTGGGAACTTTTCTTAACTGTTCGCCTCTGTCCTGATATTTTCTGAATTCTTCTTTTTCCCGATTCAATCTTTGTCTGTCCGTATCCAGCTGTTTGAATCCGGATTCTAAAACAGTCTGTTTTTTGTTCAAAAAAGTCAAATCGTTTTCAAGCTTTTTTCTGGATGTCTCAATGGTATGATTTATTTCTTCAACTTCTTTGTCAAACTGCTTACGGCTTTGTTCAAGCTCGGTTTTGAGTTCTTCAAGCTCTTTCTTTTCGCGGGCAATGGTTTCTTTTAATTCTTCAAGGTCTGCTTTGTCGGTCTTGATTCTTACATTCTCGCGAAAAAGCTGTACTTTTAATTCTTCAAGCTCGGCAGGTGAATTTGAATCGCGAAGTATAGAGATAAAATTATCCATAATAACTATTCTTCATTTTCCTTTGGAAATGCTGTTTCGATTGCATTTGCATCAGTTACGCCGTCTTTGTTCTTTTTAACGCTGATTCTGTCGAGAATATCGGGTACAAGATCGATAATCTTTGTGATTGAATCTTGGTTTTTGATATTAACAAGTCTTGTATGACCGTTTGAAATAACAAGTACAGCGGAAGGAGTCATCTTACCTGAAAGAGCTCCCATTCCGCCGTTCTTCTTGTCTCCTTTTGCAGCGCCTGCTCCGACTCCGAAGGAAACATCGACAAGCGGAACAATAATTGTATCGCCAACTTTAGTGGGATCACCTACAACGGTTTTAGTGGAAAGAAATCCATCCATACCTTCCATTAATTGATTAATCAAACCGTCAAAATTATTTTCTGCCACGAATCTTTCCTCCTTTTCTGATTAAAAAGAACATTCTTCTTAAATGCTTATTGGTAAATATCTTAAACGCCATTGCAAGGAATACAAACATCTGTACTCTTCCGCCGACATATCCGTCTATTAAGAATCTGTTTTCATCCCAAACGGGTGTAAAATCAATCTCTTTGTTAAAATAACCTCTCGCCATGCATATTATTCCGTGAACCTTGCCGGTCAAATATGGATCTTCATCTCCGTATTCGATATGCATTCTCCATTTTCTCGGGAATACATGTTTAACGGCTTTAATACATATATCCTTGAATAATAATATCGTAGGTTTAAACGAGGGATGATTAAGTACTTTCCAGTAGAATTTAATGTATTTCTTGGTTAATTCCCACTGTTTGATTTTTTCGTTAATAAACTCTTTAAAATTATACCACTTTTTCTTTATGTTTAAAATAAAATCTTTTAAAGAAGACAGAAACGAAATGTTTTTCTCGAGAGCATTCATATCGTCTGTTTCGTCCGGCTCGTTCAGAAATTCCTCGATTTCTTCTTCTGTTATTTCGAATTCTTCTGTATCGGGATCGGGAATTGTCTCCTGCTTTGCATCTTCGCTGCCTTCATTAGTGCTTTCCTTGGTTTCAGTCTTATCTTTTTTGGATAATTTGTCTGAAAGGTTTTCGAGCATTTCGATTAATTCGGGTATTTCTTTGTCAAAAATCTTAATTCCGAAAAGCCTTAAGGACGCATATCCCATTTTTTCTTTGTAATACACGCGTATTCTTAAGAACGAAAGAAAAAATGTCAAAAGAAAGTAACCGTATAACGTTTCTTTATTTGAACAGCCTATCTTATATCTGAACGGAACAAAGAGAAAAATATTTAAAATTATCAGGAATAAAAGAATAATAGAAGCCAAAACGATTCCGATAACGGCAAGTACTTTAAGCATACATTTTGCCTCCGGAAATCTTTAATAATTTGGGCTTATCTTCATCCGTCAATTCAGGAAGCGAAGCAAGATAAGCGATATAATCAAGGCTCTTAACTTTAATCATACAATTTTCGATCATATGACACGTAAGCGTCTCGGCTGATTCGTAATCCTTCGCAAGCCCTACTATCATCGGAGGGTTTTCTTTGTAATGCCTCTGAAGAAGAAACATCCATTCGGTGAATTCGAGTTTGGATGTATATTCATTAAGAATAATTACGAAGAACGTATCAACGATTATCTTTTTTCTTTTATCTATATTCTCTTTTATTTTGCCGAAATTAGAATAAGCATATTCATCGACATATATATAATCAGAGAAAACCATACTTTTCCTTTGCAAAAAAGAAACGAATAGCAAGCTATTCGTTTCAAAAATTACATTTTGTCAATTATTTTTAAAATGTTTTCTTTTTCAAAAGGCTTGGTAACAAATTCGCTGGCGCCGTTTTTGATTGCTTCCACCATTTTATTCTGTTGTCCGGCAGCTGTAACCATTATTACTTTTGCATTTTTGTCATATTCTTTAATTTTTGTTAATGCTTCAAGTCCGTCCATAACGGGCATTGTGATGTCCAATGTTGTAATATCGGGATTAAATTCTTTGTACTTATCCACGCCTTCCTGTCCGTTTTCGGCTTCGCCTACAACTTCGTGACCGGATTCTTCGAGAAGTCCTCTTAAAATTTTTCTGGAAGTTCTGGAATCATCCACTATCAATATTTTTGCCATTATTTAATCCTCCTCTATTTATTGATAATATCACCAAAACTGGAGATTAAATCAATCTTCTCACCCTGAACATATACCGGTAAAACCAAAAGTTTGCCCGAAAATGAAGCTTTTGTTTTGCTGTATTCGGGAGGCAGCATATCAATCATAAATGAAGAATTGACATTTGTTGCAAACAAACCGTTAACACAATTGATAAATTCGGCTACGGAGTCCAAACTGTCTTCATCGACATTATCAAATTTCTCGCCTGCGAATTTATCTGCTATGCTAAGAATACTCTTTCCTTCACCGGAAAAAGCAAGTGTAGCTTTGTTGTCTCCGTCAAGACTTTGAAGAGCAAAATAATTTGCTTCATAAAAATCAGTAACATATCCTTTTCCTACATAAATTTCGGAATCAATAAGTCTGATAAGTGTTCTGATGCAGATTAAAATATGCTGAATCTGATATTCTGTAATATTCTGCGGTAAAAACAAAGGAATAATTCTGTCGGAATCACCGCTCTTTAAAGATTCGATATCCGTAAGCGTAAATCCGTTTTCGTTTTGATAATCGGATAATGCTTTCTCGATATCGCCTATTGCCATAAAATCATTGTCAACTATCGACTGTACAAACGAAAGATACTGATTTCCCTGAAGACCCAAAAGTCTGGAAACCTGTTCATCGGTAAGGTAGCCTTTTTCAACGGCAATGTCACCGAATCTCTTATCAACGATAGCCTGTAATCTGTTGACTTCGTCTGATTGTTCAATTGTCATAAGTTTTTCGCTTACGGCAATCAAACCGAGCTTAACTCTTACTTTTCTCATCGTCTCGAAAACGGTTTCGAGCTGATCTTTTGTAAGTTTGCCTTCTTTAAGCAAATAAGCGCCAAATAAACAACTTATCATAATAACCTCCCAAAGTTATACTCATATGAAAAATTATACAATAAAACGGCGAAAAATAAAAGAAAAAACTACAAAATGCCGTTTTTTATATGGTACGCTGTATAATCAAACGAAAAATCGCTTTCATTGCCTTTAAACAGGGCTTTGTACGCATTAGTCACCCTGTCGATGTCCTTTTTGGATTCGTCGGTAAAAACAAAAGCAAAAGAAGAAATGCCCAGATCATTAAGTTTGTTGTAATATTTGTGCAATGAAGTGGGTTTTGAATTATATATGTAATTAAAACAAAGCATTTCATCACAATCGGGATATACTTTAAAATCGACACCCAATCTGTCTTTTAGGTCAACGAATTCGTATTTGTTTTCCTTAATTTTCTTTGAACACTTATCGCATGTCTTTAAGACACAGTTTGCGCTGATCATGAGTCTGGCTTTTCCGTACAAAACCATTGTCATTTTCTCTTTATCGAATGATTTATAATCATTTAACGAAAGTTCAGTAGGATTCAGTACGGTTTTAAACAGATTTTTATTGAATTCATAGCTTAAAGAATTGTAACTGTATATGTTTGAATTCCCGCAGATTTCTTTTTGGAAATTCATTTCTTTAAGTAATAAAAACGCATCGTATTGATTGACAAATACACCGTTGATGTTTTTATTCTCAGATACTTTTAATACTGTCTTCTTAAATGATTCTTCATTGAGTTTTCTGAGTATCAAAGGAAGTTCGATGTAAATTTTCTTATTGCATTTTTCAATTGCCTCAAAGAAAGTATCATTCTCGTATATTTCTTTTGATACGGTTAATGCATCATAAAAATCATCGTTTAAAATTTCTTCAAATTGATAATATTTTTTTACAAAAGCGATATTTCTGTATGATGAATTATTAACATTTTGGAGATTTACGTTATCTGAATCATAAATAAAATTATTCTTGGAAATTTTAATATTCTTTTTGTCCGAATTTGAATTTCCCGCATATTTTCCGGAAATATCTTTATATGACTTTTTATATGCATTGCTTCTTAAATCATTCTCGTTTAAACGTTCCTCGAGCATTTCGCAAGCCTGTCGCCTTAACTGTTTTATTATGCCGACAGGAACAAAACCGCCGTCAAGTTTAACGTTCGTTTTATTGCTTTCAAAGACTGTATTTCCGAGTTTGATAAGCTGTTTTTTTACTTCATCCTCATCCGATTGAATCTTTTCGCCTTTTTCTATTATATTTTCGGAAAATACAGAAACATTTATATCAGTGTTATCGCATAAAGCAATTTTAAGGGAAGCCGGTTTGCCCTTAATTGCAATAAATTCAAGATTTATTTTGACTTTCTTTGGTTTGTTTATATATTTTTCTATTATTTCTTTTTCAAGGCTTTCATCAACTTTTGCGTATGAACCTTTTTCAAAAGTAATCATTTTGGCAGAAGAAGTTCTCTCATAATACCCATGCCCCGTGGATGTCCTTGAATAAAGCATTTTTAGAAAATCCATATCTTTTTTATCTATTACGGGTTTTACACCGGGATTTTCAAGACAGAAATCAATGTATTTTCTGTAAATCGAAGTTACGCCTGCAGCATAAGAGGGACTTTTTAATCTTCCTTCAATCTTAAAGGAATAAATGCCTGCATTAATAAGTTTATCGATAATTTCAATTGTATTCATATCTGACAAACTTAAATAATATGCTTCTTTCGAGTCAACTTTATAAGGCTGTCTGCAAGGCCCCTTGCATCTTCCTCTGTTTCCTGAATTACCGCCCAGGAACGATGAAAAAAGGCACATTCCGGAATAAGAATAACACATTGCTCCGTGAATAAAGCATTCGGTCTCTATTCCCCCATTTGTAATGTCCTTTATTTCATTTAAAGTCAGTTCTCTCGCAAGAACGATTCTTTTTGCACCGAGATTTTCATAGAATTTGGCTCCGTAAAGACTTGTAACGGCAGCCTGGGTTGAAACATGTATATCAAGATCTTTAAAAACTTCTTTAATGTACAAAAAAACACCCATATCCTGAACTATAACGGCGTCCAGACCGTTAATATAAAAGGGATAAAGGAAATCATAAAGTTTTTCCAGTTCTTCGTTTTTAGTTAAGGTGTTTACGGTAAGATAAACTTTTTTACCGAAAAGATGAGCGTATTTTATGGCTTTAATCAATTCCTCGTCGGAAAAATTAACGGCGCTTGCTCTTGCTCCGTACATATTGCCTGCAAGGTATACCGCATCCGCACCCGCATTGATTGCGCCCAAAAATGAATTGTATTCTCCCGCCGGGGCTAATAACTCTACCATATAAACTCCGTGATTATAATAAAAAACCGTATGATTAAATCATACAGTTTTAATTTTATTTCTTAAGTTCGCCTTCGAGTCTGGCAATATAAATATCTTTGTCCGACAACTCGCTTTTGGCATTATCGAGCTTAATCTGAGTGGAAATAAGTTCATGCTTGATATTGCATAAATCATCATCTTTGGAACGAACTTCTTCTTCAAGAAGGGATATCTTCGTTTTTGCTTTAAAATAATCATCTGCCATATTAAGAAGCAAAAGCAGATTCTGATATTGACCGTTTAATCTTTTATAAGCGTCTTCGCCTTCAAAATCACTGATTTTTGCATTTATGTAAGAAGCAACTTTTTGCAGATATTCTTCGGATTCATAACCCGAAATATAATATACCTTTCCGCCTATTATAACTTCAATTTCACTTTTACCGGTCATCTTAACCTTACCCCATCAAATTTATAAAAAAAGTATACAAAAATAATTATTCCTTTTCAAGCCCCAAATGCGCGAAAGAAGCGTCAGTAGCCATTCTTCCTTTGGGAGTTCTCTGAATGAATCCAAGCTGTAAAAGATACGGTTCGTATACATCTTCTATCGTATCCGTTTCTTCCGACAGCGATGCTGCCAGAGTCTCGACTCCGACAGGTCCGCCGTTAAATCTTTCGATTATGGTTTCAAGATATTTTCTGTCGGTTGCATCAAGACCGTATTTATCGATATCAAGCATATCCAAAGACTCATCCGTGATGGCTTTTGTGATTATACCGTTATTGGCAACAATCGCATAATCTCTTACTCTTTTTAGGAGTCTGTTTGCTATACGAGGCGTCCCTCTTGATCTTCTGGCGAGCTCTCTTGCCGAATCAAGATCAAGTGATGTGTCAAGTCTCTTGGCGGATTTGATAACAATGCTTGAGAGTTCGTCTACCGAATAATATTCAAGTTTATGAATTTCACCGAATCTGTCTCTTAAAGGTGCGGTTAACATGCCTACTCTGGTGGTAGCACCTATAAGAGTGAATTTGGGAAGTTTCATTCTGACACTTTTGGCTGCCGGGCCTTTACCGATCATGATATCTATGCAAAAGTCTTCCATTGCGGAATATAATACTTCTTCGACTACCCTGTTAAGGCGATGAATTTCATCGATAAAAAGTATATCCCCTGCTTTCAATCCGTTAAGAATTGCAGCGATATCACCGGGCTTTTCAATTGCAGGGCCCGAAGAAATCTTTATATTAACGACCATCTCATTTGCAAGAATCTGTGCAAGAGTTGTTTTACCGAGTCCCGGAGGTCCATATAACAATATATGGTCAAGCGGTTCGTTTTTTACTTTGGCAGCTTTAATAGATATTCCAAGTGAAGTTTTAATCTTTTCCTGCCCTATATAATCAGCCAAAGAAACGGGGCGTAAGCCCTTCTCTATAAGTACATCTTCTTTTGTAAGTTTAGTTTCTATTGTTCTGCTCATAATCTTCAAATAATTGCTGAAATATCAGCAAATCCATAATATTTTCCTTTAATTATCAAAATATACCAAAGCCTTCGAAAGAAGATCTGACAAATCCGTATAATCCGTAACTTTCTTGACTGCAATCTGCGCTTCTTTTTTCTTGAATCCAAGCGCAATCAGTGCATCGATACACTCATTTATTGTTTCATCGTCTTCAAGAGTTGCACTTATCTCGATATCTTCAGTAATTACAGAAGCAACTTTATCCTTTAATTCTATGATTATTTTCTCGGCGGATTTTGCACCTAGTCCGGGAGCCTTTGCAATGGCCTTTGCATCTTTATTTGCTATATGCGTAACCAGTTCATTTATCGTAAAGAATGACAAAACACTCATTCCGAGTTTAGGACCTACTGAATTAACACCAATCAGTAATTTAAAGAAGTCAAGTTCTTCCAAAGAAAGAAATCCGTATAAAGATATATCATCTTCCCTGACCGCTGTATATGTATATAATTTGATTTCGTCGGACTCCCCGAGTAATTCGTTATATGTTTTTTCAGAGATGTTAACAAGATAACCGACATTACCGGTATCTATGCAAACCTGATTGTTCTTTATATAATCTATTGTACCTTTTATAAAGCCATACATAAGTAATCTCCATAACAATATTTAATAATTTTAAAATCACTATGGTAATATTTTTCCACCACTAAAGCATAAAAATACAAATCCCCACATAAAAACACCAAATCCATATATAATAAAAATAATGATATTGACAATAAACCCGATAATCCACAAAGGCGTAAACCGTTCAAAATAAATCTTTCGGACAATGACTGAATAAACAAAGCCTATTATAGGAAAGATAAATCCCGGAACTACCATTAATATAAAAGACAGTTTATGCATACCTTCAGGAACAAACGCAGCTATAAAGGAAACTACAGCAAGAATATTCACCAATATCGGAACCAGGGATAATAATTTCCCTTTTTTAGCTTTTTTGCAATAATTTACTTCATATTCATCTTCGTTATTGATCAATGAAACCCCAAAATCTATTCAACAGTTATATTATAAAAATCATCTTTAGCCTTCTTTGAATATTTTAGAAGTTTCTGACCGGTAAAATATCTTCTCCAGTAAATCTGTCCGTCAGCATCTTCTTCAGTTCCTTCGGCTATCAACGCTCCGTAGGTATTATATAAATATTCCTGACAGTCATATTGAGAAAGATCATCTTCATAAACCGTAAATGTTATATATTCGATCACCGGTTCTTCTTTTGACTCATCAATATGCATTTTCCCGGATACGGGTACACCGAAAAACATTCCCTCAAAAGGTATATGGTCCTCTTCTTTTATGAACTTTTCCGGATCAATATCACTCACTTTTCTGCCGGGATATTCAAAAGATGAAAAGACATTTTCAAAATATAATATATTAGCCTCTTCAATATTTTCAGGCTCTGCTGTTTCAGCATTTTCGATAACCGTTTCCTCGATTACCTGGTCCGTCTTTTCGGCTTCGGAATCAGAAGTACATGCCATGCACAATAAAACGAGGATCCCCGGTATGATCATATAAATCTTTTTCATTTTTTTATATTTTTCAATCTGTCTTTAAGTATCGTTACAAGATAACCGTTAAAAAATCCGGTTAAAATACAAAAGATCAATGTAAAAGGCAGGTAATAAAATATACCTAATGACCTGATGATGAATCCGGCCAGCAAAAACTGACCTAAATTATGGAATATCGCGCCGAATACGGATACGCCAACGGGCGAAAACTTATCCGTTTTCTTTATGATTAATTCAATCGTCAGAGCCAAAGCAGCTCCGCTTAAGGCATAGAAAAATGAAAAAAATGACCCGAAAAGGATGGCGGAAAGAAGAATCCTTACAAGATCTACGATTACTGCTTCTTTAAACCCGTATAAATACAAAGCCATCAGAACAGCAAAATTGGCAAGCCCGATCTTAAATCCGGGTATCGGAACTATATTCGGAATAAGTGTTTCAAGGAAAGACAGGATCAAAGCCATCGCCATAAACAATCCGAGAAACGTGATCTTGTTTACTTTTTTCATGTTTCTTTATTGAACCACAACATCATATTCTTCGTTATCGGATGAAATGATAACTTCAAAATGATGAGGAAGGCATATTACCGATTCGTTGTTTCTCTTAATAAAACCTTTATTGATACAGTCATGACCGGGGCAGTCTGCATCGATCACTCTCACATTTTTATCCTTGACTTCAACGATATTAAACCCGTATTTATTTTCGTATCTGTATGTACCGTCAACTGAAAGATCAAGAACATCGATCGTCCGGCCGTCGCTTTTGACCAAAGCTTTATCTCCGTTTTTCGAATTTAAAAAAAGCAATATAAGTGGCATTAAAATAAGTACCGCTATCGCGATAAGGATAATATCGTTTTTCTTCATGGATGATCATTTACACTTTTTCATTGCAAGGGTTCCGGTTCTTGAAAGTTCTATGATGCTGAATTTTCTGATCATATCGATAAACTTGTCAACCCTGTCCGGAGTATCGCAAAGAAGCAAAATCATGTTGGAATCGGTTGTATCTACTATTTCAGCTTTGGTTATCTGAGAAATCTCGATTATCTCGCTTCTGTTTGCCGCAGAATATTTGATCTTAACAAGGATAACTTCTCGAGAGATCGATTCTTCCTCTTTAAATGTTCTGACCTTTATAACATCCAGCTTTTTATTTAATTGTTTTTCGATTTGCTCCAGATCATGAGGCGAGCCGCTTGAAACAATGGTCATATTAGATATTGTCGGATCATGTGTTTCGCCAACGGTAAGACTTTCGATATTGTATCCTCTTCTTGCGAATAAAGAAGAAACCTTGCTTAAAACACCAAATCTGTTTTCAACCGAAACGGAAAAAATCCTTTTCATAAAATACTCCGAAATTACATATTCATTGAAGTAAAAGCATCCCTGTCGACATTAAGTTCCAAAATGCAGCTTCCTTTGGAATTCAATAGCCACTTAATGCAGTTTTTCATTTCTTTGTTGGAATGACATTCTTTATAATCGAGTTCATAAGCTCTGGCTATGTCTTCAAAATGCGGGAAACCGTTAAGTTCGTTAAAAGTATAATTGTTATTGTACTTAAGATGCTGATATTCTTTAATCATGCCCAAAGCTTTATTGTTAAATATTACAATCTTAATATCCAGATTTTCCTGCTTTAATGTCGAAAGTTCTGCCATCGACATCTGGAAAGCACCGTCTCCGTTTAAGGAAATGATTCTTTTATTTTTATTGCCGATTTTGGCGCCTATTGCTGCAGGTAATGAGAATCCCATACATCCGAATCCTCCGGATGTTACAAAACCGGCACCTTTGCTTACAAAATTCGAGCATGCATAAATCTGATTCTGACCGACATCGGTTACAATTACGGATTCATCCTTAATGCCCTGAGTCAGCAAATATACAAATTCTTTGGGATCTACATATAAATCAGTCGATTCTCTCAAACCTTCCCTGGTCATTTTATATGTATTTAATCTGTTAACCCAATCTGTAAAATCAAACTGATCTTCAAATTTGTTAAGCTCTGAAAATACTTCTTTCAAATCACCGACCACCGGGATATTCGGACCGGCGTTTTTTCCGATCTCGGCAGGATCGACATCAATATGAATCAATGTTTTGTTTTTTGTTATAAGATCAGGCTGTTTAACGGCTCTGTCGGCAACTCTTGCGCCTGCCACAATAAGACAATCGGCTTCGTTAATGGCTTTATTGGCGAATTTGGAACCGTTATTTCCGACCATTCCGATATACAACGGATTGTCATCCTTACCGACTCCGAGTCCCATTAGTGTGGATACAAAAGGAATATTGTGCTTTTTTGAAAAAGACAATACTTCTTCTTCGGATTCAGATAATTTAACTCCTCCGCCGATCATAATTATCGGACTTTTGGATTTTGATAATTCATTGATTATCTTTTTAATCTGTACAGAATGTCCTTTTAAAGTAGGCTTATAAGTTCTTAAATTAACCGAATCGGGATAATTGAAATCATGGCCCTCGTCCAAAAGTACATCTACGGGAATATCAATAAGAACGGGGCCTTTTCTGCCTGTTGATGCTATATAAAAGGCTTCCTTGACGGTCTTTGGAATATCTGATGCATTCTTTATAAGATAACTGTATTTTACAAACGATTCGCAGGCACCGATAATATCAGCTTCCTGAAAAAGATCGGAACCGATATGCTCGCTTTTAACCTGGCCGGTTATTACAATCAAAGGAATACTGTCTGCAAATGCCGTTGCTATACCGGTTATAAGGTTGGTAGCTCCGGGACCGGAACTTGATATGCATACACCGACCTTTTTTCTTGTCCTGTAAAATCCGTTGGCTTCGTGCGCGGCATTGACCTCATGTCTTACAAGTACGGGATGAATATCGGATTCTGTCAGTTTATCAAAAAACGGGCATATGGAAACACCGGGATAACCGAATACAGTATCTACATTTTCTTTTTCTAATGATTTAACCAAAAGTTCGGCTCCGTTCACGAGAACCTCCAAAAATAATATTTACTCATATTCTTTTTAATAGTATCACAATTATATGCGCTCTTCAATAATGTTTCTTGCAAGAAAGCGCAATATATGGTATTTTATTTTAGAGTAATAACTAAAGAAAGTAAAACGCGGAGGAAAAATGAAAATTCAAAAAATAATCTTCCTGACTCTGATGATAACTACTCTTTCTCTGACAGGTTGCACATCCAAATCTCAATACAATTCGTTCTATAAAGAAGTAAATTCACTGTATGACGAAATTATTACTACTGATGCCATAATCAACAGAATTGACGTTAACGACGAAGCTTCTGCCGATGAACTGTTTGATTCTCTTGAAAATTTAAAAATATCGTTCGATGATTTTTCCAAAGTACAGCCACCCAAGGAATTTAAGGATTGTACATATCTTTCGGAAAACGCCTCGAAGTATTTAAGCAACGCTGAAGTCTGCTTTCACAATGCTTTTGACGAGGAATATGATGATGACAGTTTTAAGCAGGGAATAGCCAATTATAACGAAGTAATAAAATGTGTTAATTATATGGGCGATGTTTTGCAAAAGAATAAAAAATAAACACACAAAAATAAAAAGGAGCTTTCAGGCTCCTTTTTTAATGGTAAAAATCTTATAAAAAAAAGGAGCTTGTTAAAAGCTCCTATTTTTTCTTTAATTATTTATTGAAGAAATCTAAACCACCGATTACAGGGAGCTCAGGATTTTCTTCGCCCTGACAAATCTTTACGATAGCCATGATAGCACCTATAAGGAAAATAAGATTTCCGATTGTAGGGATAAGTCCGATAAGCCAGAGAACAAGGCCCTGTGAAAGGTTCTTGCTGTTGTCCTTCTTATCAGGATAAGCTAAAAGGCTGATTAACCAAAAAACAGGTCCTAAATAAGCAAAGATTGCTGCGAGTTTTTTACTCATTTCGATTTTCCTCCTAAATTATTTAATTGTGTTGCCATACAACTATAAATACTATAACTTGTGTTTTATTCAAAGTCAAGAGATATTGTCAATTTACTTAACAAAAAATTAATATTACGGATGTTTTTTGTTGAATGTGCATTATAAAGGCTCTTAACACCTCAAATAAAACAATTTAAAATATTTAATATTTTTATATGGGGCAGATTTTACTCTGCCCCATATTTATACGAAATTCACAGATTTAAAACTTACCTGCATCTGCTGCTTCCTGAACTGCAACAGCTGTAGAAACAGTCATACCAACCATGGGGTTGTTACCTGCACCGATAAGACCCATCATTTCAACGTG
>DFEM01000192.1 GCA_002369155.1 Lachnospiraceae bacterium UBA3802
TTCATCCGAATAAACTTTTTTAAAGCTTTCTTCATCTATGTTTAAAACCGTCAGATTATCGGGCTTTGAAAACTCATCGCTTTCGATTTTCTTTTTGGTCTCATCCGTTACAAAAAGGAAATCCACATCAAAATCCCTTACGCATTCGGAAAGATTTTCCGAGGTCATCTCCTTGTCGAGCGGGACGATTACATTCTTCATGACCGTTGCCATGTATATGGTTATATATTCGTAACGGTTTTCGGAAAAAATGCCTATATGCTTTCCTTCAATCCCTTTCTCTTTATAAAAGAGTCCGATAAGGGCGGTTTCTTTTATCATTTCGGCATATGAAATATTCGTAATCTCATCTTTTTCCATGAAACGAATGGCTGTTTTTTCAGCACTTTTCTCATATCTGCCTTTAAGCATTTCATAGAAGTTATCATATATGACAGTATCTAGATACGGATAATCCATTTTGTTTCCCTGCCTTCATGTCTAAGTACCAATTAATCTATATGAATATGCCTCAAATATGTTACATAACATATTCTATTAATTATATCAAAAAACAGACAAATCTGCCATATAAGCATGAAATATTGAATGCAACCCTAAACGCCAAAAAAAGTACCGAAGCAATGCCTCGGTACTTAAAAAAACCTGACAATCAGTAGTACAATTGTTTTCCGATAATCCTTTCATCATTAACACCAAAGCATTTTTTTATTTGCTTTATAATCCTCTCCCTTGATTCCTCCGGTGATTCTTTGTATGCCTTTGTAACGTGCTTATATCCGAATAATTGCTCGGGCTTTGCATAAATGGCGACATCCCACCCGTATGGTTCGCCTTTTTTATTGATTCTCTTTTTAAAATCACGCATGCAAAGATAAGTCATCATCTGAAGATCCGTAATCGTGCCTTCAAAATTCTTTAATCCGCCTTTTCCAAAACCCGCTTTTTCTTTCACTTCATAAGAAAAAAGACGGGTATCATCCTCAAAGAGATCCATAATTTTCTTTTGGCGCATATTCGCTTTCCCGTCATCCCAGAGAGAATCAAAATCGTATCCGTCACGACGCATATTGGCAAAGTACGGGAACCATTTTTTTGAAATAAAACCTGCTCTCTTGCCAAAGAACTTTCCGTAGGCAATCTTTCCCTCATTCGCTATGACAGTTCTCCACTCCCAGGGATCAGCCTCAGGATTTCCTGCCCACCAGAAAGAAGGGTCTGTGTGTTCTTCTACCGAAAACCCGGGAATACTTGTTTCAAAAAGAGGCAAAAATCCCACCTCTTCAATTAATTCTTCCAATTCTTTGTAATCATGCAGACATCCTTCATCATCCCAATCGATGCCATGCATTATCCATTGTCCGTTGATTTCTTCCATTTAATCCACCGTTAATATTCAATTAGCATCTCTGTCTTAACAGGTTCTTTTACAAGTTTCCCTCATTATTACTCCTCCGAAATAAAATCTGTCTTGAAAGCCGCATTACATTCTGCTATTTCCTTTGTTCCGTTAATATAATCCGCGTACAAATCCCACAAATCCGGTGCGCCTTCGGCATCCATTGCTTCATCATCGGGAATCCATGATTTAATCAGTGCTATACGTTCTTCTTTGGTTGTATCTTTAATTAAATATGACATGTTTTATCCTTTCCCGTTTCTTCGAACGGATTACATTATAAAAACAGGTGAAAAACACCTGTTTTTATTTTACCCTTTAATCTTTGGAAACTCAATCAATTATGCTCTTTATCCGATTTATTATCTCTTTCTGTATTTATTAAGATTAAATCCGACTTTTTTAGCCATCTTAAGCAATTTCTCATTGCTTGCGTCGGATACTTCCATCATTTCAAGAAAACCGAATCCGCCTGAAAAGGAAGCGCTTTGAATCGCATACTCATTCTCGAGATCTTTTCTTAGTCTCTTGTAATCATAATCTTTGTTCGAATCATCGTCCCAAAACCATCCCATAAATACTCCTCTCTTTTTCAATGCTTCGTGCGATTAAACAATCCTTCTTCATATGCCTTAGCTTCGCAAAAGAGTCATAAAGTTTTGCTTTACGACTCTTTAACCGTTTAATAATTTTTAAGTGTATCTTTTATTTCTTTTTTTATGCTTTTAACAACTTCCTCGGGACCGTTAATCTTTACTTCGGGTCCAAGGGCAAAAATCCATCCGAAAAACTGTTTGCTTACGGCAACTTCGACAAAGGTTTTGTAATACCCTTTTCGCTCTGCCTTTTTTATCATTATGTCTTTACCGAATCTGTCGATAAATACACCCACCATTTTTTCCGGGAATTCAATTTCAACCCTCTTTGTTTCACCGGAAAACATGCCGAAGTTTTTCTTTGCATACACACCGGGATCAAAATCTCTGAACTCGTTTCTGCCTTCTCTTTTTTCTCCCGTTATGCTTATCTTATCCATCTTGTCGACTCTGTAATGCTTGATTTTCTTCTCATTATGGTCGAATGCAATCAGATAGTAATTTTCATCATCCCATGTCAAAGCCCATGGACTTACTTCGTATATCTTAATCTCCGAATCATCTTCGGTTTTTCTGGGAACGAGTTTCTTATCGGTTGACCACTGCATGTATTTAAATTTGATGCTTGAATTCTGATTGATGGCATTATGAATCTCATCAACATTGTAATAAATACTTTCGTTCATGGTCTTGATTCTGCCCTGAACATGCACCTGTCTGCCCAACTCTTCAGCTTCATATACACTTGCAAGCGTGGTTATCTTCTTTATTAGGCTGTCGGATTTCTTCTCTGTAATAAACTTTGAAGCCTGAACCGAATCCACCAGAAGTTTAAGCTCGGCAAGTTCAAATTGCTTCTGTCCGACATGATAATAATAATTTGATCCGACCTGCTCACCGATAATTTCCAGTCCCATATTCTCCGTAAGCACTTTAAAATCCCTGTATATGGATTTTCTCTCACAGGTAATTCCTCGTTCGGCAAGTTCAGTCAAAATGTCCTGCATGGAAAGTCCGTGTTCCTCATCGGTTTGCTCAAGCATAATCCTGTAAAGATAATAAAGTTTAAGCTTTTGATTCTCGTTCTTCGGCATGCGATACACCTCCTGAATCCCGGAACTTACATTGTACTACTATTATAACATAGGACAGGTTAGCAGACTTGCTTTTCATATTTTTTTATTTTACTATTTACAAATACGAACATTTGTTCTATTATATCTATACCAAGATATTTATTGTTCGGAGTACAGTATGAATTATCAAATAATAGCGGTTGACTTCGACGGTACCCTTTGCTACAGCAATTGGCCCGAGCTCGGAGAACCCAACCTTCCGTTAATTGAATATCTTAAAGCCTGGCAAAAGAAAGGTAATAAACTCATTCTTTGGACTTGCCGCGCGGGCGATGCACTTGACAATGCCGTATCGTGGTGCAACGATCATGAGCTTACTTTTGATGCCATAAATGACAATCTTCCTGAGATTGTAGAATTATACGGCAACAATTCCCGTAAGATTACATGCGATTATTACATAGATGACAGGGCCATGTTACCTGCAATGATAAGTTAAGTATCCTTCTCCTTTCTTGGTACACACATATATAAAAAAGAGACTTCATTTCTGTGAAATCTCTTTTTTATTTTCCTTACTAATTATTTAATTCTGATCCAGATAATACTGCATCAACTCATACCTAAGTTTGCATCCTTCATAAATATCCGCCGGAAGCAATGCTCTCGCCACAAGTTTTAAGTCATCTGATTCAATGTCGGTTCTTTTTAAATTTGCGTAATCGCCGTCAATGCTGACTACTTCATAGTACCAAGTTTCAAACATTTTTCCTTCCTCATTTTTGACAATAAGTTTTCCCGCTCAATTTTTCTCTGATCTTTCCAATCAATGTTATATCCGCAGGCAGCCAATCCACACTGTCAAATTTATCCACAGTAAGCCATCTGGCAGCTTCATGTTCTTTCAGAACCAAGTTCCCTTCAATCAAATCACACCAAAAACAATCCATCGACAAATGAAATGCGGGATAATCGTATTCAACGGTATCAATCAATTCACCCACCGAAATAATTGTATCAAGTTCTTCTTTGATTTCCCGAGCCAAAGCCTCCTTGGGTGTCTCTCCTTTTTCTATCTTGCCGCCCGGGAACTCCCATCCGTCTTTATATTCACCGTAACCTCTTTGAGTAGCAAAAATGATTGGTTCATTTTTTTCGTTTGTTGCCTTAATGACTGCTGCCACTACCCTGACATATTTCAAAACTTTTCCGTTGTCGGATATAATTACTTTCTTTCCTTCTGAAATTCCTTTGGCAGCCAGTTCCGATTCCGGCACTTCAACGTATTTTTCCTCTTCATCAGATACAAGTTTTAAAAGAGCAAAAGGTTCTTTTCTTCCTGTCTCTTCACATCCAAAATCCGCTTCCGTTATCTCTTCAACCAAATAAACTTTCATGTTTTCTCCAAACTGTACGTTTTGTCAAATAATTCAGTCTGTAAATTGAACATCTTCATTTATCGCACGAATCAATTCCATCGCTTTAATTCCTTTTTTTCACCCCATGCAGCAAAAAATTATGGAATTTTTGCAATACAACGGCAGATAAAAGTCCTAAAATAAACACCACCGCAGTAAATAAAGCTACGTTTTTGATATAATAAATGCTCTTTGCCACATCTATGAAATTAAAGCCGAACAACTCGATGAACAAACCGTGTATAAGGTAAAATTCCAAAGTCAGGCCACCCATAAATGCCAGAAATCTGTTTCCGATTTTTATTTTCATACCGGCAATGAATACAAAGAATACAAAAGAACAGGAAGCAAGCATCTGCGATATAAGGCAAACCCATCTTCTTAGTACAACATGATCCGCATGCCACATTTCTCCATAATAGGAAAAAGCAGCCTGAGTCCATTCGCTTAATGCGTAAAGCGGTAATATCAAAAGCAGCGTCAGGAGAAAGTATAATATATAAAACTTTTTTATATGCGCGGTTATCTTTTCTTCGTTCGCGGCAAATATTACTCCTATCGGGAAGAAATGAATGCTGTTATACCACCATTCTCCCTTCATCCAAAAGTCGTTGTGATTTATGCATGTGCCAAGAATTATATAAGCAAGTGTCAGTGTGCATAAAATAATAATCGATATCTTTTGGTTCTTGCAAAACCTGAACGATAAGTAAAACACGAGATAAAGATACGGCATTGCGATTACAAACCATGCATTCGGATTGCTTAATTTAAGGCCCGTTGCAAACCAGATTACATCCTGTCTTTGCATCCTCTGCTTCATTAAGAATCTAACCAGAAGGAATAACCAGCCCGTTGAATAGAAAGCAAGAATAAGCGGTAATACTCTTCTTTTAAAATATCCCTTAAAATAATTCTCTTTCTTTTTGTAACTTACATATAAACCGTAACCCGAGCAGAATAAAAATATTCCCACAAGCCAGTATCCGATCGGTACAAAGACATCAAGCCCGTGCCTTATATACATTTTGTTTATCCACGGAGCGCAGGTTTTTTGAGCAATATGATGAAGCATGATGCAGACTGCGGCAAATCCCTGAATCGCTTTCATCTGAGAGAGGGAAAAAGCTTCTTCATTCCATTCATTTTTCTTTGATATCTTTGCTTCGAAAAACAGCGAAACAAACAGTATCGGATATATTAAAAAAATAAGTTTATCTGTTATGGCATTCATGTAAATATCTCTTTGCGTCCGTTTTTATTATTGATAATTTACAGTTATCTTTCCGAATGTTATTTTGTCCAAAAGTTCATCGTTTGTCTGAACCGTATGATTCGGCAGGATTTCTTCCTGATAATAAGCACCGTCCCAGTTTATGAGCTTGTACGGATCTTCATCATATTCGGAAAAATCAACGGTATTTACCAGGAATTCCGCATAAGTTGCGGAAAGTAATTGTTTCTTGGTTAACTCCGAAATAATCTTTTCATCCAGGCCTGTCGAACTCAGCTGCACGGAATCCATCTTATTAATCATTTCCTGAGTATCGGTCTTAACCTTTTCTTCTCCGTCTTCGTTTAATTCAAGGCCCTGTTTTATGGCTTCTTTATAAAATATTTCATCCGCTATGCAAAGGTTTACAGCCACTTCTTTGGCATAATCGCATACAAACTGAGAATCAGGTCCTGAAGAAAAATGCGTATTCCACCATTCGGCCGGGTTGTCGGGATTATAAACAAGCGCCTGTTCCTGCGCATATCCTTCAATCTGATATACATAGAATCCAAATTCACGAAGCGTAATGTTTCTTTGGTCAACTGTAATGACAACCTCATCCAGATGATCTTTATATTCAAATCTGTTGAGTTTTTTTACAAACAAAATTACGCCTATCAGAAATCCGATAACAACGAAAACCGCAAGAACCGATATTATGGCAATAATTGCTTTTTTGACGTTTTTTTTGAGTTTCATACAATCCCCTGTATTCCAAAAAGGATGAACCGATAATGATTCATCCTTTCTTTTTTCAATTATCCTTCTCTTATATTATAACAGATTACCAGTCGCTGTCCCAGTCACTTCCGCCCGAATCCCATGAGTCGCTTGAATCCCATGAATAATCGGAGCCGCTGTCGGAATCGTTGTCATTACTTTTGCTTGCTTCGTATTCAGCCTGTCTTCTTAAATCTTCCTGGTATTCTATATAATCGTCAGACTCCGTAAAATCGGTAATCTGAGTCTCGCTGTCCCAGGTAGGTGTATACCAGAAATCAGTCGCTACATTCTGGTGCTTCAAATCTGAAGGAACATCGGTCATGAAGACTTCATCCCAGTCAGAATCTTCTTCGTTGTATACATACCAGCCATGATCCTGATCCGGCTTCATGTGGTAGTAAACATCACCGTCGTACGAGTAATATCCCTGAGTTACGGTGAAATTATTAAGATAATCCTGATAGACCTGGCTGCCTGTGAAATCGGATTTGCCATAACTTGAATCATAATCGGAGGATAAGAAATAATTCTTTGCTTTTACCTGATATCCGATTTTCCCGGGATAAGAAGTGGTCTGTTTCCAGTCTCCCAGTTCATCGTCATAAACGGCCCAGCCTTTTTCGTCGCTTCCGTAATGATAAAAGAGCTTTCCCTTATAATACTCTTCATCATTGTACATATAATATCCGTTTTTAGCCGGAGCCTCATTTATGAGAAGATATCCGATTATGACTGCGCAGAAAATCATCGGGCCGAAAAATCCGATTAAAGTTCCAAGACAGGAAGATCTTCTTCGACTTTTCCTTCTTGATGAAGAAGCATGAACAGACTTCCCCTGACTTATATTACGGCTTTTTTGTTCGAGTATTTCCTGTTTTAATCTCGTTAAAAGTTCGTTTACGGCAAAAGCTTCATCGCTTCCTTCGTACCTTACCGCTCTGCTTCCGTCGGCTTTGTTTTTGTATACTATGAAATTGCCGGTATTTTCATCCTTATAGATACCAAACGCCTTTGCTCCCGTATAATTCTTACCGATAAAGAATCTTGTGACATCTTCGGGCGGAAGACCTTTTGATTCATACCATTGTTTTAATCCTTCAATAGTGATAGGTTGATCGGAAGTGCTTCTTCTGACATTTGAGTTTGTTGCGCCGCAGCTTGGACATTTTTCCAAAGTATCGTCAAACATCGAGCCGCAGTATTCGCATTTAATTTTCATATCCGCATTCCCCCTTTCTTTCCACTATTGATTATCACACATTTATTTCAATCCTTAAACTTCTTTTTTCGAAAATTTTTGAATTTAATATGTGTATTTGGAAAAATATCCGCCTTTACGGAATCTATAAGTCTTTGTTCGAAAAATATCGAATCCATGAACTGTTCGTTTATTTCATTCGCATCCGATACTCTTGTATAAGCCATTTAAATCCTCCTTTAAATAAGCCATGTATTTCCGTTTAATAAAATCCGATTTCGGAAAGAACCATATCGATTAATTTTGCATTCTTTAGGGAAAACTCTTCGGTAATAAAAGGCTTTTCTTCGCTTAAAATGCACCTTCCCATCTGTTCTATTTCAAGGGAGTAATTATGAGGATTAGTAACCTTTCTTTCGATTACACCGTCATTTGTGTAAATCTTGTAAGAAACTTCTCCCTCCTGATTATATTCAACTTCGGATCTTATGGACCCTTTGCTTCCGTGTATGAAGAGTCTGTCAAATCTTGAATTGGTATTCTCTCCTAAAATCATTCCGACATTAAACGAAGCACGGATACCGTTTTCAAACTTAAGTATTGCCGCTGTATTCAAATCAACACCGAGATCGGAGAATTCCGCATCGGCTTTCACAAAAACGGGATCAGAATCCGTAAGGCTTAAAAACATCGTGGTGCAATAACATCCGAGATCGTACATGGCACCGCCGCCAAGTTCCTTATGGAGTCTGAAATCCTCTTTATATCCCTGAGTGATAAATGCGGATTCCATATAATCCACTTCACCTATAATTCCGCTCTTAACATCTTCTTTAAGACTTGCAATGTAGGGGCTGTGAAGATAAGCATAAGCCTCCATAAGATATACGCCGTTTTCTCTTGCCGTATCAAACATCTCTTTTACTTCTTTTGCATTAAGCGCAAGCGGTTTTTCGCAAAGAACATGCTTTTTCTTTTTTAATGCTTCTTTAACCCATTTTATGTGTATGTCATTGGGAAGCGGAATATAAACTGCCTGAACTTCGGGGTCGTCAAGCAATTCGTCATAGCTTCCGTAAGCCTTTTCAAAACCGTAATCTTCCTTGTATTTATTGGCTTTCTCAATACTTCTTCCCGCTATGGCATAAAGTTCGCAATTATCGGCTTTTTTCATACCGGGAATCATTCCCCATCTTGCAATATTGGCAGTTCCCAAAATACCCCATTTAACTTTCATACAAAACCTCCTGAATAGTTTTTTCTAATACTAACCGGATTTCTTCCATTCTTCTACTTATACTTCGTACTGACATATATCATTTTTTGTTATGTTTATAAAAAAGGGGATCAATGAATTAAAGATAATTCACTGTCCCCTTAAAGAACCTATATTTAAATAGCCATGAGCATGATGTAAAGACACGCAATCACAAACATATCCAAAAGAAGCGATGCAACTGATCCAACATGTGTATATTGCCTGTGTTTATCCGCTAAGATATCATATATGGCAATTCCTGCTCCTATGATATTAAGTGCCGGAATGAATGAAAAAATCAAGGCAATAAGACCCAGAGCTGAATCCGTTCTTTTAACTTTTGAACCGGTTTCCGTAGGAATGGACATATTTATAAGCGCATCATATTTTTTTGCCTCATCCTTATAAATTTCCTTTATCTTCGTTTGAGCCTTGAAATAATCGTCATCATGGATTTCAATAACATTATTTTCTATAATACGATTTTTCTTGAATTCTTTAAGCAAATCGGAAGCAAACTGACTCAGTTTGGTACTTGCTTTATCAGTTATAAGTTTCAATTCGTTAAGCGTCTTTTGTAAATCGACCGTAACATGAAGCATCTTATTTTTTAATCTGTTAAGATAATAAGAATTATTGGTCGCCATATACGCTATTACGGGAATAATAATTGCGATTATCCTGAAGAACGGGGCTGCATTTGTATTATAAGCAGACAGCACCGAAAAAACAATTACGGCAATCGTGGCTATAATATCCACAATCCAGTTGTATGAAAGCATAATGGCCACACCCAATATAATTAAAGGGAGTCCCACACTTGCCGAAAGCAAAATTCCTTTCCTGTTGAGAGAATTCAGTATAGCTACCGAAATCAAATTTCCAAGTAAATACAAAAATACTCCGGCCGCGAATGTGTATCTTAAAATATAATTGTAACTTTCAACTTTTTTGGCAATTGTTGTGGCTTTTTCTTTGATTCCTAAAATATCTCTTCCTTCCGGCGTTTCCTTTGAAAATTCGTTAACGTATTTTATGGACTCATTCTCAAGGAGCCGGTCGAATTCCTTTTGTTGTTCAAGATTATTATTGCAGGTCTTCGCAATTTCCAAAAATTCTCTTTTTTGAGCTTCGTCGGCATATTGGATTGCCTTGCTGTAATCGGGTTCTTCAAAAAGGTTTGCTTTTAATTTGGAAATTGTTGACGGAGTACATTTATACTTATTTATCAGTCTGAGCCAATACCCTTCGGCATCCTCCGGATATAAATTCAGGAAATTGTTAATTGAATTTACCGCTCTGAAATGGTCCCTCATTCTGACAATCTTTAAGACTTTCTGATAAGCCTCTTCTCTGTCGGGTTTGTCATTTGCTTTCTTTGTAACCTTGCTTCTTAAAAAGCTTTCAACATTGTCGGCAAGATTTTCCAAAGCATCGTCTTCGCCCAAAAGAGCCGCCTGTTTTTGTGCGAAAGCTCTGGGAAGTTCTTCGGGATCGTCACACGCAAAGAACATCTGCTTTGAGGGATTATCCTGCATGAGTTTAAGGAATCTTCCCCATTCGTTCTTAACCCATACAGACATGAAATATTCCGATCTCGTGCCTATTACAACCATTGCTCTTGCACTTTTTAAAGCCGCGAAAATATAAGGTTCGTAATCAACGCTTAGTTTTGATTTAAGAGTTACTCTTGCAAAGAATACTTTGAATCCTCTGCTGGTCAAATCTCTGTAGAGTGCATCGGCCACTTCAACATCTTCGGTCTTTTCTCCAGTAGCCTCATCCGTTTCCTTGTAACAGATAAATACGTCGTAGGGCGATTCGTTTTTTGCGATGTTAAGATATTCGTTTTGTATTTTATTTATATAGTCGGCTTCTTTTTCAAGTGTTGCCTTTTGTTCCTTATCTGCAGCAGAAAGAGCCTCAACATAATAATGGTAAGAAAGAATGCTCTCCTCTCTTACTCTGTGCATTGTCGGTATGTATTTATCAGAAATGGGATCCGGAACATATTCGATACCGTATTCGCAAAGAGTACGATACCAAAGAATATCGGCCGTCGGAACATTTTCGGCAAGAATGTTATCGTAAATTCTTGCAGCATTGTCAAATTCACGTTCCTGTCTTAATTTATTGGCACGATTAAGCTGATTGATGTATTTGTTTGCTACATCAGATATGAAATTCGTTGCGCCGCAGTATTCGCAAACGCAAAGATTGGACTTTACTTTTAAGATTCCCCCGCAACACCTGCAATTTAATGCTTCGATTTCCAATGTAATTCTCCTTTTACTATCCCCTTTAAAAGTTAATTATTTCGGACATGTTATTTCCATCACTTCTTCTATCATGCTGTGAAGCATTTTGCATTCTTCGGTATCCGCCGCTCTGTAATAAACCTCTTTGCCTTCTCTCCTTGAAACGATGAGTCCGCTGTTTTTTAAAGGTCTTAAGTGATGCGATACCGCCGGTGATGACATATCAAGAATGGCTGAAATATTGATTACACACTCCTCATAATGACACAAAAGCCAGAATATTCTTATTCTTGTCGGATCCGACAACTGCTGGAACAAATCAGCCACGGTTTCAAAACTGGATTCGTTGGATAAATTGTTCTTAAGTCGCTCTATTCCTTTTTCCTCTCCGTGCTCATGCGGAAGTACAAATTCTGCCATAATCAATTCCTCTCGCTTAACTACACATATAAAAATACTATCACGAAAAATACATAAAATCAAATAATGCAAAAATAACTTGTTGACAAAGAATTAACCCTGTTATATGATAAAGAAAAAGAACGATTAAACGATTGCTTAATTGTTTATCGGAATTCAGGAGGTCATATGAAAAAATCGTACAATATCGAAGTTGATTGCGCCAACTGTGCAAATCTTATGGAGGATGCCGCAAACAAAACAGACGGCATCAAAAAAGCGACCGTTAATTTCATGACACAGAAAATGATTGTTGAATTTGAAGACGGCGTTGATGAAAAAACTGTTATGAAACAGGTATTAAAGAACTGCAAAAAAGTTGAAGACGATTGCGAAATCGAATTTTAATTATTCCCCCTTTTAAAAACTGAAATCCACACATGATTTATTAAACACTTTTTTATAACTGAAATTATAAGGACTGAATATGAATAAAAAGCAAAAGAAAATGTTAATCCGAATAATCATATCCGCTTCTTTGATGATTGTACTTTTTATCCTGTACAAGATTCTCGGACCGGATGAAGAAAAAGCCAAAAGCGGCATCATTCATGAGCCTTTCTGGTTTATCGCATATATGGTGCCTTACGTAATCATCGGATATGACATTATAAAGAAAGCTTTTAAAGGAATCATTAAAGGACGTCCTTTTGACGAGAACTTTTTGATGGCTGTTGCGACAATCGGAGCCATAGCTATCGCACTTATCAAAAAAAGCGGCGATTATACCGAAGCCATCGCCGTAATGCTCTTTTACCAGATAGGAGAACTCTTCCAAAGCTACGCTGTCGGAAAGAGCAGAAAAAACATCAGCGCTCTTATGGATATAAGACCTGATTATGCAAATGTCGAAATAGACGGAAAACTTGAAAAAGTATCTCCCGATGAAGTATCCGTATCTGATATCATCACTGTATTCCCCGGTGAAAAAATACCCATTGACGGTATTATCGAAGAAGGTGATTCAACACTTAACACTTCGGCATTAACCGGCGAAAGTCTTCCAAAAGACGTTAAGGCCGGCGATGAAGTAATAAGCGGCTGCATCAACTTAACGGGAGTTTTAAAGATAAAAACAACCAAGGAATTCGGCGAATCGACCGTATCCAAAATACTCGAACTCGTTGAATCCTCGTCTTCGAATAAATCAAAATCGGAAGCATTCATATCAAAGTTTGCCAAGATTTACACACCTGCTGTTGTAATCAGTGCGCTTTGCCTTGCAATACTTCCTCCGCTTTTCTTACTGATCACAAAACAGTCTCCTTCCTGGGGTGACTGGATTTACAGAGCCCTTACATTCCTTGTAATCAGCTGCCCTTGTGCATTGGTTATAAGCATTCCTCTCTCATTCTTTGCGGGAATCGGAGGTGCAAGCAAGGAAGGAATACTTATTAAGGGTTCCAATTACCTTGAATCACTTTCAAAGACCAAATATGTTGTCTTTGACAAGACCGGTACTCTTACAAAGGGTGTGTTTAATGTAAACTGCATACATCATAATACGATGGATGAAGAAAAGCTTTTGGAATATGCCGCACACTGCGAAAGTGCATCCTCACATCCCATAAGCATCAGTCTTAAAAATGCATACGGAAAAGAAATAGATTCAAACCGTGTAACGGAAATAAAAGAAATTTCGGGACACGGAATTACCGCAAAAGTTGATGAATTGAAAATCGCCGCAGGCAATGAAAAATTAATGGAAAGCCTCGGACTTGAATATAAGCCCTGTCACAAAAACGGTACCATCGTTCATATGGCCGTCAATGACGAATATGCCGGACATATCGTAATATCCGATGAAGTAAAGCCTGATTCCAAAGAAGCCATAAGCAATCTTAAAAAAGCAGGCGTTAAGAAAACCGTTATGCTTACGGGCGATCTGGAAAAGGTAGGAAAAGAAGTCGGCGATTCGCTCGGAGTCGATGAAGTATACGGCAATCTCCTTCCGGCAGATAAAGTATCAAAAGTCGAAGAACTCATAAATAAAAAAGGCAGGAACGAAGTCCTTGCTTTCGTCGGAGACGGTATAAACGATGCACCCGTACTTGCAAGAGCAGATATAGGTATCGCAATGGGAGCCCTCGGTTCCGATGCAGCCATCGAAGCTGCCGATGTTGTGCTTATGGATGATAATCCCGTAAAGATTGGAAAAGCAATAAAGATATCAAGGAAATGCCTTCGTATCGTTTATGAAAACATTGCCTTTGCCCTCATAATCAAATTCGCATGCCTGATTCTCGGAGCATTCGGAATCGCAAATATGTGGGTGGCAATCTTCGCTGACGTCGGTGTCATGGTAATCGCCGTATTAAATGCAATAAGAGCCCTCAATACCAAAAATTTATAAATAAAAACAGTACTGCAAATATTCGATATTCCTCCTGCAGTACTGTTTTTTATAAACAAAAAACGCATGTGATAAGCCAATGCCTCTCATATGCGTTATTTTTTTACTGTATGCCAAGCATTCCCTTGTACTTAAGCGCATTCTCATAAGGGTTTCCGTGGAATATGGATGAACCCATGACAAAGACATTGGCACCCGCTTCTTTTGCCGTAAGAATGGTCTTTTCATTAATTCCGCCGTCTACCTCGACATTGACATTAAGACCTCTTTTTGTAATCTCCTCTCTTACCGCCTTAATCTTATCCGTACATTTATCGATATACGACTGCGCGCCCTCTCCGGGCTGAACAGTCATAATAAGAATCTGATTTACATATTCAAGATAAGGGAAAACAACTGCCGCATCGGTATCGGGACTGATTGTAAGCGAGGGAATCATTCCGAGTTCTTTGATTCGAAGCAAATCTTCCTTGACGGTTCTTGTGGCTTCGTAATGAATGGTAAGAATCTCGGCACCCGCATCTTTAAACTTCTCAAAATATCTTGAGGGTTCCATAATCATAAGATGTACATCAAGTACCATTCCGGTATTACCCTTAAGGCATTTAAGCACCGGAATACCGAATGAAATATTCCGAACGAACATTCCGTCCATAACATCAAAATGAAGGTACTTTGCACCGGCTTTTTCTACCTGGTCTATCTGATCTTTTAATGTGAGAAAATCCGCCGACAGAATGGACGGCGCAAGGATGTAATCCATCTTAATCCCCTATCATCTAAAATTAATAATGTCCTTTGAAAATGGAAACAATTTCGGACATTATCACAACAAATACTATAATAGTTAAATCCAACTTAATTTTCTACCGAAGAATTATGTTTTTTTACCGAAAAATTATTGATGATTCTCAATACCTGTAAGAATTTTTGATTTCTTTGAGAATCTTAAGATAGTTCTCGTATCTTTCTCTTGAAACAATACCTTCCTCTACAGCGTTTTTAACGCCGCATTCGGGTTCTCTGTCATGAAGGCAGGCATTGAATTTGCATTTGTGTGTATACGGTAAAAATTCGGGATAATAATCGGATGCTCTCTCCTGCTCGTGAAGAGTGGGCAGATAAAAAGATGAGAATCCCGGCGTATCAAGTATAAAAGATTCAATACCGTCGACATCGAATTCAAACATTTCCGTATGTCTTGTGGTATGCTTCCCTCTTTGTGTCTTCTTTGATATCTCGCCGGTTTCCATTATGGTGCTTCCGACTATGGCATTGATAAGCGTTGATTTGCCGACTCCGCTGGGTCCTGCAACCGCGGTTGTCTTGCCCTTTAAAAGTTCTCTTACGGTATCGACATTTACGTTTTCTTTTGCACTCGTAAAGATAAGCGGTGCATCGAAACCTTTGTATATTTTCTCTGCTTCCTCTTTGTCCGAGGAATCAAGATCTTCCTTGTTGAAAATAAGAATGGGTTTTAATCTTTCATGCATTATGAAAAACAAAAACTTATCCAGCAGATAAAAATTAGGTTTGGGGTTGCTTAAAGCAAAGATAACGAGCATCTGGTCCACATTGCTTACAGCGGGACGGATAAGCTCGTTGTCTCTTGGAAGTATATCAAGTACGCTTCCTTCTTTGTTTTCCTCATCGGTAACTTCAATCTTGCAATTGTCACCGACTAAGGGCTTTATCTTTTTGTCTCTTAATTTTCCCTGACCGCGACAGGTATAAATATTCGCATTCTCATACGAATAAACATAATAAAATCCTGAAATTCCTTTAATTATCTTACCGGTCATCAGTCAAATTCCACTTCGTAACTTACACTGTTCTCTTTGGGAACGTTTTGAACGGTAACATTACCGTTTTCGTCAACAACTTCCTCTGTATTGATTACGGTATAGGTAACTTCCACAACGCCTCTTGATACACCGTAAATCTGAGAAAGATTGATATTAAAAGGGAATACCGGTGCCGACTCACGATAAAGTTCGGTTCCGTCCGTGGTCTTAAGTACAATGGTAGCTGCGCCGCCCGTATAATTCTCGGGAGCCTGTACCATAATATTGCATGAATAATATCTTGGTTCGGGGCCGATACTCTTCTTGAGTGTGACCTCTGAATCCTCTTTAACGACAGCACCGGGTGAATAACTCTGTCCGCAGATTAATCCCGATTCTACCGAATCCGAATAAACTTCGGTCACCTGAGTTACTTTCATTCCGACTTCTTCAACAAGTCTTCTTGCTTCTTCTTCCGTCTTGCCTGTAAGATCCGGCATTTTTGATTTTTCTTTGGAAGAGCCGTCGCTTATTACAATCGTAACCGGAGTATCATAACTCCATGTATTTCCCGATTCGGGATTCTGTGAAACTACTTTACCCTTGGCTACGGAATCGTTCTTTTCAAACTGTTTTTCTACTTTATAACCTTCGTTTTCAAGTTTGGCGGTTGCTTCTGCTTCCGTCATATTGGTAACATCGGGAACAACCTTTGTATCTTTGGTGGTACTTATGTATAAAGTAACCGTACTGCCTTCCTGAACATTGCTTCCGCCCGAAGGCTCGGATTTGATTACTCTGTTGGGAGCATAGTCATTTGATTCCTCGAATTTGGTCTCAACGACAAATCCGCGGTCACTTAAATATTTGGTGGCTTCCGATGCAGTCAAGTTACTTACAACGGGAACTGTGGCAAATTTAACCGTCTCTTCTCCCTTGGAAAAGATTCCGAGTGCATTGCCGAGAAGAATAAGCAAAAGAATGCCTATTGTAACGGCGATTGCAATTATAATTCCTGTCTTAACCTTCTCTGCTGCCGCAGAACCTGTATTTTTTCTCTTCTGTGGAGGTCTGTTGTTTGAATTCTTGTTTACAGGTCTGTTCTGAGGCTGCTGTGACTTGGGCTTTGAAGTCTGTGAAGGTCTGTTTTGAGGCTGAGACTTGGGCTTTTGCTGGGAATTCTGAGGATTCTTCTTTACATTCTCTCCCTGCTTGTTTTGCTTCTTTACAGGCTCGCCGCTTCTTGAATAATCGTCTGTATTCTTAACGTTTCTGGGTAAATCAATACCTTCGTTTCTTCTTTTGGCATTGTTTACTCTGACTAAATCTTCTTTGGCCGGATTGGTAACATCCGTCTCAACATTTCTCTTCTCGCGACGATACATCGAATTAAGGTTGGTCTTTGTAACCGAATTCTGCTCATATGTATCAATCTTTACGAAATTCTCGTCGGGTGATATATAAGCCTTCTTTAAGTCTTCAATCACCTCGCTCATCTTCTGATATCTTCTGTCGGGACTCTTTTGAGTACACTTTAAGATAATCTGCTCTATACTTACGGGAATGTCTTCAACGTAAATACGGGGTGAAGGCATCTCCTCCTGAATATGCTTGATTGCGATTGCAACGGTGGTATCACCGTTAAAAGGAACTCTGCCCGTAACCATCTCAAAAAGTGTGATACCCAAAGAATAAATATCACTCTTTTCATCGGAAAAACCGCCTCTGGCCTGTTCGGGAGAAGTATAATGAACGCTTCCCATTACATTGCTGGAAATCGTATTTGATGTCGTTGTCTTGGCAATACCAAAGTCAGTAACTTTTACCTTGCCGTCTTTGGATATGATAACATTCTGAGGCTTTATATCCCTGTGAATAATACCGTTGTTGTGCGCAGCTTCGATACCCGATGCTATCGGTATGGCTATACTGATGCATTCACTTATGTTTAATCTTGATTTCTTCTCGATGTATTGCTTTAACGTATAACCGTCTACAAGTTCCATGACGATATAAGAGATTCCGTTGTCCTCTCCTACATCGTATACGGTAACGATATTAGGGTGCATAAGATTAGCCGCAGCTTCGGCCTCTCTTCTGAATTTGGCTACAAAATCCCTGTTCTCGGAAAATTCCTGCTTAAGAACTTTAACTGCTACGTTTCTGTTTAATTTATTATCTTTTGCTCTGTAAACATCTGACATTCCACCGGTGCCGATTAATTCCTGAATCTCATATCGGCCTCCGATGACCATACCAATCTTTACCATAAAAACCTCATTCCTGTTGCTCGTATACGATTAAAACCACGGAAATATTGTCGTTACCGCCGTTCTCGTTTGCAGTGGCGATAAGATCCGATGCGATTGCATCGGGAGTTTTTCCCGAGGTTACTATTTCGAGAATATCTTTATCTTCAATCATATTGGAAAGTCCGTCGGAGCACATAAGGATAATATCCTTGTCTCTTAAGGGAACTTCAAAGAAATCAATATTAACATTACCGGTAGCACCGATGGCTCTGGTAATGATATTTTTATCAGGATGGTTTCTCGCACTTACGCGGTCGATTCCGCCCATGCGTACCATTTCTTCCACAAGAGAATGATCTCTGGTAATCTGAGTAATGGTTTTATCGGCGGAAATAATATAGAGTCTGGAGTCACCTACATTGGCAACGGTAAGAGTATCATTGGTAATGGTTGCAAGAACCGTGGTCGTTCCCATTCCTACCATATTAACGTCTTCCATTGCTTTTCTTCTGATTCTTGTATTTGCTTCGTTAATGGCATCGGAAATGGCCGTTACGGTCTTCTTTCCTCTGCTCTTTGAACACATTTCGGTAATTGTTTCCACAGCACACTTGGAAGCATAATCTCCGGCCTTGTGTCCTCCCATTCCGTCTGCAACGAGAAAAAGATTATCCAGAGCGCCAAGTGGATAAACGGAAGTAAATACAAAGTCCTGATTCAATTGTCTAAGTTTTCCTATATCCGTTTTAGATACAGCTTTAATCACTGTGAAAACCCCCGGGCTTCTTCATTGTGTCTGCGCCTTAACTGTCCGCAGGCACCGTCAATATCCTTGCCCATTTCCCTTCTTATAGTAACATTTATCCCGTTTTTTTCAAGTTTATTTTGAAATGCAAATATCCTTGTTTTGTCCGATCTTTTGAAATCCCTTTCTTTTATCGGATTTACGGGAATAAGGTTAACATGACCGTTGTGTCCTTTAAGGAGTCTGGAGAGTTCTTCCGCTTCCCCGTCGTTGTCATTTACACCCGAAACAAGGGAATATTCAAAGCTTACTCTTCTCTTAGTTTTTTCAAAGTAATAATCGCAGGCTTCAAGACATTCTTTAATCGAATAACTGTTGGCTATCGGCATAAGGGTTCGCCTCTTCTCATCATTCGGTGCGTGAAGCGATAATGCCAGTGTAACCTGGAAGCCTTCGTCGGCGAATTGTTTCATCTTCGGAACAATCCCACAAGTCGATACTGTAACATTTCTTTGAGAAATATTCAAGCCTTCAGGGCACGTTAAAAGTTTCACAAACTTTACGAGATTATCGTAATTATCCATGGGCTCGCCCATTCCCATAACCACCACGTTTGATACTCTCTCGCCCGTTATTCTTGTTATTTCATATATTTGTTCAAGCATCTCGGCGGCGCTTAGGCTTCTGACTAATCCGTCAAGCGTTGATGCACAGAATCTGCATCCCATCCTGCAGCCTATCTGTGAAGAAATGCAGACCGAATTGCCGTGATGATACTGCATCCATACGCTTTCTATGTAATTGCCGTCCTTTGTCTCAAATAAGAACTTTTTGGTCGAATCAATCTTGGATTCGCTGACTCTGACGGTTGTAAGTTTCGTAAACTCGTAATTTTCCTTTAACTTGTTTCGAAGAGATACCGAAATATTGCTCATCTCGTCAAAATCTCTGACAAGCTTGACGTGAAGCCACTCGTAAATCTGCTTTGCCCTGAAAGATGCTTCGCCAAGGCCTTTTATCTCTTCCGTTAATTCAGTTAGATTTAAATTTTTTATTTCCTTCATTTTCCTTCTTCTTAAGTATGGCTATGAAAAATCCGTCTGAATCATCCACGCCCTGCATTAATGAAAGATGGCCTTCTTTAGCTTTATCCTTAAAAGCATCGGGCAAAAAGTTAAGAGCCTCGTAATTGAATCTGCCGTCAGATACAAGTTTTTCAGCCTGATCTTCGTTCTCTTTTTTATTGACCGTGCAGGTCGAATAGCAGAGATATCCGCCTTTTTTTACATATTTTGAGACATTTTCCAATATCTTTGACTGCAAATCATAAAGGCTTTCAAGACCTTCTGTCGTGAGTCTGTATTTTATATCCTGCTTCTTTCCGATTACACCAAGACCTGAGCAGGGAACATCTGCAAGTACAACATCAAATGCTTCTTCGAATTCGGGATTGAATACGGTTGCATCGGATATTTTTACTTCAATATTCAAAGCTTTGCATCGCTCGATATTTTCCTTAATCCTGTCTGTCTTTTCTTCAGAAATATCACAGGCGGTTATTTTTGCATCAGGATATTTTTCCGATAAGAATATGCTCTTTCCTCCGGGTGCGGCACATGCATCAAGGATCTTTTCGCCGAAGGGAACATTTTTGACAAGCATGTAGCTTCCGACATCCTGAACATAAATCTTACCCTCATTAAAGGATGTAAAATCGTTAATGTTTCCTGCGCCCTTAATATTGTAAAGATTGTCAAATCCTTTGACTTCTTTTACCGATGCACCTTTATCTTTGAATTCATTTAATATTTCTTCTTTATCTTTATCGCTTAATCCCTCTGCGATTCTTATCCTTACATAATCGTTTTCGAGAGATTCTTTTAACATCTTTTCCGTCGTCTCGAATCCATATTGGGATACGAGAAGTGTAGTCAGAAATTCAGGCATTGAATATTTTACGGATAAATAGTTTTTATCGTCTTTTCCGGGATATTTGATATTGTCTTTGTTTCTGACAATGTTTCTAAGTACCCCGTTCACAAAACCCGAAAGTGTCGAAAAGCCCTTTTTTCTTGCAAGTTCCACACTGCTGTTAACCGCAAGAGTATCATAGGATTTCATGTAAAGAATCTGGTAAATTCCCATCTCGATGATGATTCTTATCGGTAATTTCATCTTGTTGTGAGGAGTCTTCGAAAAAAGATCGCACACATAATCAAGTTCGATTTTTCGCTCGATTGTACCTTTTACAAGAGTGGAAATAAGTGCTTTTTCGCTTCTTGAAAAATAATCGTATTTATCAAGCACATCTTTAATCACAAGATGCGAAGGCGCATTGTTTTTTTCAATCTGTATGAGCGTCTCAAGCGCGATTTTTCTTATTTCTGCATCTTTATTCATACAATCGGATTCCAATCATTATATCTTTTATTTAATCGAGCTTAGTGAATTTATCTCCGACATTGACAGCCTTGCCGTTTAAGAAATCTCTGACGGGCATTGCTTTCTTGCCCTGAATCTGAATCTTTGTTATTACAAGCTGACCTTTACCGGTTTGAACGTAAATACCGTCTTTTTCAACCCTGCAGACATCGCCGGGATTCATGCTGCTCTCATCCTCTATGGAATAAGCCGCACAGATTTTTACAAAGCTGTCATTTAACATTGCAAAAGTTGCGGGCCATGACCAGAATGCTCTTACCTTTACAGCAAGTTCCTCTGCGGGCTCGTTAAAATCAAGCGCACCGTCTTCCTTTTTGATCATCTTCGCATAAAAGAGAGGTCCCTCGGGCTGGGGAGTTGCTTTCAATTCTCCTTTTTCAAGAAGTGACAGGGCTTCTACGATCAAATCGGCGCCCTGAGCACTTAATTTATCATGAAGGCTGTCTGCGGTATCATCTTTTTCGATGATTGTTTCGCCTACAAGAAGCATGTCACCCGTATCAAGGCCTTCATCCATCTGCATGATGGTAACACCGCTCTTTTCTTCCTTGTTAAGAATAGCCCATTGAATGGGGGCTGCTCCTCTGTACATGGGAAGAAGCGACGCATGAATGTTTATGCATCCAAAGCGCGGCATATCAAGAATTTCTTTTGAAAGAATCTGTCCGAATGCAGCTACCACAAAAACATCTGCGGGATATTTTTTAAGAATTTCAACGTTTTCGCTCTTTTTGATTTTATCGGGCTGAAATACTTCAAGTCCAAGTCTTAACGCTTCTTCTTTTACGGGAGAAGGCAAAAATAATTTGCTTCTTCCTTTCGGTTTATCGGGCTGTGTCACTACCAGAGTGATTTCGTGACCTGCCTCATATAATTTTCTAAGTGCCAGAACAGCAAAGTCCGGCGTTCCCATGAAAACTATTTTCATTGTTCACCTCCGATTATTCTTCGGCTTCGATATCCTCTATTTCGCCTTCAACCTTGTCAACGTAAAGAATGCCGTCAAGGTGATCCATCTCATGAAGCATTGCTCTTGCAAAAAGTCCTTCGCCCTCAATCTCTTCCCATTCGAAATTAAGATTTCTGGTCTTTACGACAACCTTCATGGGACGTGTAACAACGCCGCATTTTCCGGGTACAGAAAGACATCCTTCATTGCCTGTCTGTTCGCCTTCGCTTGAAACCACTTCGGGGTTAATGAGAACTACGGGACCTTCCCCGACATCAACGACTGCGACTCTTTTCCTAACTCCTACCTGGGGAGCGGCAAGGCCTACGCC
>DFEM01000052.1 GCA_002369155.1 Lachnospiraceae bacterium UBA3802
CAGAATATTATCAAAAACTGCATCGAGCATATGGAGGACGGCGGACAGCTTTTCGTGTCGCTTGCCGATACCAATATTTTTACGCAACTTACAATAAAAGACACGGGCTGCGGAATTGCGGCAGATGATATTCCTCACATTTTCGAGCGTTTTTACAAGGGCAAAAACGCGGGCAAAGACAGCGTGGGAATAGGACTGGCTTTGTCAAAATCCATACTTGAGGAAGAACAGGCCGAGATAAATGTGGAAAGCACCGAGGGTGTTGGAACAAGATTTATTATCAAGTTTTACAAGACACTTATATAAGATGGAAAAAGATTTATTTGAACCGATAAAAGAATACTTTAGTTTACTTGGCTACAGCTGCGACGGAGAAGTTAACGACATCGATCTTTATATGCAAAAAGATGACGAATCCGTTGCCGTAGAACTTAAGCAGTCCATTGATTTTAAGGCAATCCGTCAGGCGGCGCTAAGACAAAAAATTGTCGACACCGTTTATATTGGAACCTTTATGCCAAAGAATCTTCGCTCAAGAGAAAACAGGGAAAAGATATATCTTTTAAAAAGACTTGGCATAGGACTTATAGTTGTATCCAAAAGAAGTAATCGCGCCGAGATAATATCCGAGCCCGTTGTGTCGGAACTCTCTTCTTTTAAGGTGCGAAACAAAAAGAAAAAGAGTGCACTTGAAAAAGAATTCGGTAAAAGAAAAGTCAGATCGAATGTCGGAGGCGTAACGGGAACCAAGTTAATGACCGGATATCGCGAGGATGCTCTCCTTGTACTTGATTCGCTTAAAGAACTTGGCGGTGAGGCATCGCCAAAGGCAATAAAAGCAATTTGTGAAGTTGAAAAAACGCCCAATATTTTAAGAGACAATCATTACGGCTGGTTTGTTCATGTGGATAAAGGTTTATATGCTTTATCCGATAAAGGGTGCGAAGCGCTTAAGGAATATGCGGAGTCAATAAAGATACTAAGAACGAACGAAGCAAAGAATTAGCAGGTTTGAAAAATAATACCTAAGAAAGAAAAATTACAGACATAATTTTATGAAAGGGAAAATATGAAAACACCCACAATAGAAACCGAAAGACTGTTACTCAGACCCCTTGTTTTCGAGGATTGCTACGAAGCGTTTGAGAGATGGACTTCCGATCCCGATGTTGCAAGATATATGCGTTACAATGCCCACAAGAGTGTTGAAGAAACCAAGGAATGGCTTTCAACGGTAGATGAAGAAAGCGATACCGCATATGATTTTGCAATCTGCGTTAAGGCTGAAGGAAATTATCTTTGCGGAAGCTGCGGAGTATATTTTTCAAAAAGGAGCAATGTTTGGAATGTAGGATATAACCTTGCCAAAGATCATTGGAGACAGGGCTACGGAACAGAAGTTATGACCGCGCTTGTGAACTTTTTGAAAAATGACCTGAAAGTAACCGCAATAGAAGGCATGTTTGCAAATGAGAATGTTGTATCGGGACATGTTATGAAAAAATGCGGATTCGAAACAGTCGGACAAATCGAAGATTATAAATTTGACGGCGTTACAAAACATGACTGCGAACTCTTAAGAATCAACGTAAAAGGTGAAAAAAAGAAGTTTAAGTTATCAAACGGAATCGAGATTGAACCCATAGGTTACGGTACATATCTTGCGGAGGAAGGAAGTATCAAAAAAGCGGTAAACGCCGGTTACAGATATTTTGATACGGCTTCTTTTTATAAGAACGAAGAGATGATCGGCAAAGAATTGAAAGATTCGGGACTTAAGAGAGAGGATTTATTCATCGCAAGCAAAATCTGGCCCACGGAATTCGGCTACAAAGAGGCATTTGAAGCATTTGAAAGATCGATTAACAAGCTTCAGACGGACTACCTTGATCTTTATCTTTTACATTGGCCGCGAGAAAAGGGCGACAGCCAGTGGAAAAGCCATCTTTGCCAGACCTGGAAAGCAGTTTGTGAATTGTATAATGCCGGAAAGATTAAGGCAATCGGTGTCAGCAATTTCCTTCCTCATCATATGAAGGTACTCGAAGAAAACTTTGAGATTTTACCGATGGTCAATCAGCTTGAACTTCATATCGGATATATGCAGAATTACGCAGTGGATTATTGCAGGGAAAGAAACATCCACATTCAGGCATGGAGTCCTTTGGGAAGAGGAAGGATAAAAGAAAATCCTTTCATCGTAAAAATGGCCGAGAAGTATATGGTTACACCCGAAAAGCTCATGTTAAGATTTTTGAATCAGCAGGATATATCCATTATACCGAAGTCAAATAATGAAGAGCGAATGAAAGCGAATCTCGATATTTACGATTTTACGATTGATGAATTCGATATGTCTCTTCTTTTATCACTTCCGCAGCTTGGATTTTCCGATGAGCACCCGGATTTATAAGCAATCTTTTATGATTGTTGACATACTGATTTGGTTCATTTATTATCGACAATAAGAGTTAACTCAAATACGGAGGAAAAGAACATGGTAATGTTTAGAAAATTAAGAAATATCTAATGGCATGAAACTTATAATATAGTTTCATGCTTCGGTAACTTCGAAACAAAACTATATATAAGGAGAATCGAAATGATATTTCAAGACAATATAATCAAAGAATATTTACGTAACGTTTATTTTATTTCAGGTACGCCCTGCGGCGGCAAGACCACGATAACAAGAGCACTTGGAGAAAAATACAATATCCCTGTTTACGTTATCGACGATCAGATGTCGGTACATCAGTTAAAGGCAGACAAGGAACATCAGCCCAATATGACCAAAGAGTTTAAGGATGCGGATGAGTTCTTTGGAAGAAGCGTTGAAGAGTACAGAAACTGGTTAATCGGAAACAGCAGAGAACAGCTCGACTTTATCCTGCTCGATCTAATAAAGATGTCACAGGATAAAAGAGTTTTATGCGATATTCACATTGTGGCTGAAGAGGCATTTAAGTTTACGGATCCCGAAAGAATCGCATTTCTCATAAAAGAGCCGAAAAATCTTGTGGACGATTACTGTAACAGACCGGATCATCAGCCTTTCAGTGATTTTATCCATTCTGCGTCAGATTACGAGAAAGCCAAGGCAACCTGTAACGAGACTTTATATTCACTGAATATCGAACGCTATAATTTCATCAAAAACAGTGATTTCTTCTGGCTTGAGAGAGACAATAACCGAAGCGTCGAAGAGACTGCGGATTTGGTGGCAGCGCATTTCGGCTGGAACAATCAGGCAGACGTTACGATAGAAAAAGTCAATAAAGGAACTCCTCTTGCAGTTGAACTTTTATCATTTATCGAAAATTGTTCATATGAAGCAAAGGATCATATTGCGGGACTTGTAAGAAACTGGGAGTTTACCGACTGGGAAACGATGTTTGCAGCCAAAGTAGACGGAAAAGTAATAGGAATGGCATCGGCATTAAAAGAAGATTATTATCCCATGCCCAATCTTTTTCCCTGGGTATCCTGCATCTTTATTGACGAAGGTTATCGCGGACAGAGAATAAGCGGCAAGCTTATCGACTATGCCAATGAATATTTAAAAAAGCAGGGATTTGAGAAAAGCTATATTCCAACCTGCCCCGGAAATGTCGGATTGTACGAGCATTACGGATATTCATTTGTAAGAGAAATCACCAATTACGGCGGCGATAACGATTTGTTATATGTAAAAGAAATTTAATATAACATAAAAATGAAAATCGAGGGTGTGTATGCACCTTCGATTTTTTACATGAGAAGACTGACAAATAATTTTATTCTGCTGCCGAAGAAACTCACTCTGCGAGAGAGAGGGCTTCTACTCGATTTGTAGTTTTTATGATAGAATAATCTAAGATTATTAAACGAAGGTGTTTTATGAAAAGAATCAGAATAAACATTTCATATATAATCGGTATATTTCTTCTTTGTCTGATCGGGTTCGAAGTTTTCAGAATGATTAGAACAATCGACAGTGTAGGGGATTTTATTTATTACATTCCCGAGACAATTTGTTATATCGGAGGAGTAATCTTCGTACTCGGCAATATACTCGGAATACTTCCGGTGGGAAATTACAGAAAAGAACTCTTCGAGGGCCTTTGCGGATATTTAAAGGAAAACGGGGAGAAGCCCTTTGCCCCGTACAGAATTCCCGAAGATTATTATGAAAGATTAGGAAAAGATATAAGAGATGAAGAGGTTCTCAATCTTATAGCAAAAGAGGTTGTTTCATACTGCGGAGTTAATGTCGGAAATCTTGCTGTTTACAATCAGAGCAATCTTATCGAAGCTGCAGGAACCTATAATTCCGAAACAGATGAAATTCATATAAGCGTTGCCAATACACGAACGATTGATGAAGTGCTTGCAGTACTGATTCACGAGTGCATGCATTACATCCTGAAAGAAAAAGAACTCTGGCTTGAGGATGAAAGAGATAACGAATTCCTAACCGACCTTTCGTGTCTTTTCTATGGCTTTACAGACCAGATAAATAAAGGTTATATCATGGTAGGATATTTAAAGAGAAACGAAATCAGATATATAAGAAAACTGTTAAGAAGGTTTGATGAAAAGGGATGAAAGCATAAACAGGCATGTTAATAATCATATAATAGATTTATTCTAAAGTCTTTGGAAAATTTCGAATATGTAGCATAAGTCGTTAAAATAATCGTCATGCATGGCGGTTATTTTTTTGTCTCAATATATCTCGTAAGCGAGAGCTTTCAAAGCTATCGAAAGAACTATTTCTTATAGGGTAATGACTCTACAGTTTTCTTTATGGTAAAATGAAAAATGGAAACAATGATTAATTTAGTTTAAAAGGGAATTCTATTATTTTTGCTCCTGATGCTTTTTCATAAGATAAGGAGCAGTGTTATTTAGAAAAATCGCAATATTCCTAAATAGATGAGGTACTTAATGAAGAGATTTAAGTATATTATGCTTGCTTGTATTATTATTTGCAGCATAGGATGCCAAAACAAAAACTCAGCAATAGTTCCGACGGATGATGTTATTGTTGATAATAACTATGTTACTCCTGTCGTAAAGAATGATAGTAATGTTCAAAATGAAATAAAATCATCTGTAAATCTAACAGGAATTCCTAAAAATCAGCAGTATATGTGGGAATCAGATGCGGATTATTCGGATATGCCTGGTAAAACCAACATAAAGAAAATTGCTTTATATTGGTATCAGGAGCCGGCAGAAGATATGCCCCTGTATACTTTGTATGAATGTGTTGAATTTTCAGAGAACGAAGTTATATATCAAAGTGGCCAAACTCCAGGATCGGAAATTGTTAAGTACGAATTAACAGAAGAAGATAAGGAAAGATATTTAAATGCTATTGATTACGAAATTGTCGAGGGCAAAGCGACAGGCAATGGTAAATGGAATGTTTCTTTTGAGTTTGAAAACGGTGATTGTTATGTATGCCATTTTTCATCAGATCGCGAAGCAGAACTTTTAAGAACATTGTTTGATAAAGTTGAAATGACAGACTATGACATTTCGCTTGCGGGATTTTAATTATTTCAAATAACACAAAGAATTTCAGTTTTTCTGAATAGATTATCTTCCAGTATTATTGACTATGAAAAATGCTGTTTATAGAGGTATTGATATGGGCGAAATTGATGAGAATTATATGAAAAGGTGCTATGAATTAGCGATAAGCGCAGGTAAAAAAGGGTTTGACACTTTTGGTGCGCTATTGGTTTGTGACGGTAATATTTTGGAAGAAGCTGAGAATACTGCTGTTTTTGAAAAGAAAATTTTTGGACATGCAGAATTTAATCTTGTTCACAAGTGTGCAAATAAATATACCGACGACATTTTAGAAAAATCTGTAGTCTACACAAGCTGTGCTCCATGTGAGAGGTGCTTGGCAGCAATAGCTTCACTTGGAGTTCATCAGGTTGTATGTGGAGTTTCATACAAAGAATTCTGCAAATTACTTCCGTTTGATTACCGGGCAGTAGACAGAGAAGGTTTGCTTAAGCAACTTGGAATAGATATGACACTTAAGGAATCAGTGCTTGAGGATGAAGGTATGCATGTCTTTGAATGGTGGGGCGGAGAACATCGTCCATTGGAAGAACTTATCGCAGAAATGGATGAAGTGAAGAAGAGAAGTGAATAGATAACCTTCAGTTTTATAGACGATGACAAATCGGGATTTGTCGGGTTGACGGCTGGAACATATAATCGGAATTAAACGAACTAAGAATATTAAAGTTTTTGCTGAACAATGAATGATAACGGCGGGTTAACGTTACCGCTTTGAATAAAAATAAAATTTCGGTAACGTTAACTTGCCTTTTTCTCTTATGAAAGATATAATTTGTACAAGAAAAGAATATTTTATAAGAATGTTTTGGTGAAAAGCAATGAAATTATACAAGAGAGAAAATTATTTAAAAAAGATAAGAGGTTTTTACGATGCGGATGACATCATAAAAGTCATTACGGGCGTCAGACGTTGTGGAAAATCCAGTCTAATGGAAATGATTGCTTCGGAATTACGTGATAATGGCGTATCCGAAGAAAATATTATTTATTTGGATTTGGATAAAAGAGGATTTAAAAAGGTAAAGACAACAGATGCATTAGAAAAATGCATTGATGAAAGAGCAACTGCTGATGGCTTAAAATATCTGTTTATAGATGAAATTCAAAATGTAAAGGATTTTGAAGAGTTAATTAATGGATATAGATGCGAAGGCGGTTGGTCTATTTTTATTACGGGATCAAATTCGTATTTACTAAGTGGAGAATTGGTTACTAAGTTAACGGGGAGATATTTGGAATTCGAAATGTTTCCACTTAGCTTTTCGGAATACGAAGAGATGAAGAAATTCTACGGAAAGACAATAAACAATAATATACAAGCTGAATTGGCAAGTTATGTTTTGGAGAGTGGATTTCCGAGAACAATTCTGATTGATGATCCTGTTGATAAAAGAAAATATGTTCAAGGTGTAATAAAAGAAATATTTGAAAAAGACATAAGAAAAAGGGTCAAAATTCGTAAGAAAGAAACCTTTGAAATAGTTCGTAGATATATTATTAATAATTTTGGTACAACGACAAGCATAAATAATATATGTGATGAATTAAAGAAAAATGGTCTGGGGATAGGGAAGGCTACAGTTTCCAGATACATTAAAGCTTTAGTTGATGCGAAAATTTTATACGAATGCAATCGATTTGATATGAAATCTAAGAAATCACTTAGTGGCGAGAAGAAATATTATCTTGCTGATTTAGGTTTCTATTATTCAGAAAACGTGGATAACAGGATTAATTATGGACCGACACTTGAAAATATGCTTTATATTTATGCGTGTTCAAAAGATTGTTCGGTGAGCGTTGGAAGAATTGGGAAATTGGAATGTGATTTTATTATTCGAAACAGAGATATGAATTATTCTTATGTTCAGGTAGCATATACGATTGCTTTAAGTAAAGAAACGGAAGATAGAGAATTCAGACCATTGGAAATGATTAAAGATAATTATCCTAAATATGTTATGACCACAGATTATTTGTTGCAAAAAAGAAATGGTATTTTGCATATCAATATATTAGATTATATGACAGAAGAAAAAGAATTCTCTTGAGTGACAAATCGGGATTTGTAGGTGAAAAGAATGGGGAATTGTGATTGGTGCAACCTGTCTGAAGAAGAAAAACAGTTTCAGTTGGGATATGATTATTGGAAATGATAAATATAAATGGTTAAGGGGGTGAAAAATGGAACTAAAGATAATTCCTTATAGGCTGACGGTTTGCAAGGTTACGGACATTTCTGCTGTAGATATAAATGCAGATTTTTATTTTATTGGGAAGACTGATGAAGAATTATCATTGGTTTGCAGGACTGAGGATACTCCTTCGCTCACGATAGAACGTGATGATGGATGGAGAGGATTTCGTATTCAGGGAATACTTGATTTTTCATTGATCGGTGTTTTGTCAAAGTTGTCCGGAATACTTGCTGAACATAAAATAGGGATTTTTGCTGTATCCACTTATAATACAGATTATATTTTAGTAAAAGAAGAGAACTTTGAACGTGCGTTATCCACTTTGAATTCTGAGGGGTATTCAGTCGTATAAATCCTATTTGCCGGATATAGCGATAGTAAATAATCCCGGAAGATAATCGCAGAAAGGAGCTTCTGCCCAAGTAGGACAGAAGCTCATATTTTTTTTCGGGAAGTTATAATCTGTCAGCAGATATCTTCTTTAAGTACGTCAACGATTGTTTCGCCCTGCATTTTTCCTGCCGATAAAAGCATGCTGATTCCGACGATTGCAAATACCCCGAGCGATACGAGAATGTATGTTAATATATTAATCTCGAATGCCGAATTAGGAGTCGGAACGTTTTTGTAGATAAAGAAACTTATTAACGCCGAAATCGGAAGACCGAATAAAAGTGCTCTTAATCCGTAGAGGAAAGTCTCGAGGAAAAGCATCTTTTTAAAGCAGAATCTGGTCATTCCGACCGATTTAAACATCGCAAATTCTTTACGTCTTAAATGAACTCCCGTCGTGATTGTGTTTACGATATTAGCAATTACGATAAGTGAAATAAGAGCTATAAATCCGTACATTACGGTCTTTATAAGTGTCATCAGGGTCTTCATTATAATAAGCTGGTCTTCGACATCGGAAGAATACGAATTGGTATAACCGTCGTAAAGTAGAATATCCGATATTTCTGCGTGAATTTCTTCATGGTTTTTACACTTAATTCCGTATGTGCAGGTTAATTCTTTTTCATCCACACATTTAACGTATTCGCGATCCATTATCGAGGAAGGAACATAAACCGAGATGCTTCCTTTGGGGGACAATCTGTATTCTTCGATATTTTTATCCCATTTTACAAAATCCGTGATAATAATTGCGGGCGGATTACCTTCGGCCTTATCGTAAAAGAGTTTTTGGCCGAGGATTTTGTCATTAAAGACAACTTTTCTTGAAGGCTTATGTGCATAATTGTTTAACAAAACTCCGCGAAGTTCGTCTCCGAAATATTTTGTATAGTCGATGCTGTTTTTCTCGCAGATTTTTATAAAGTCTTCATCCTCGACAGGGATAACCCAGATATTGTGTGTCTTGTCAAAAAGATATTCGTAATCCTTTGTAAGAAATTCCGGATTTCTGATGGAAGTATTCGGTATCTCACGATTGTTTCCGTTTTCATCCTTCGGATTAAAATCATATGAAATCATTTCCGTGACAAAAACTTTTTCCACGCCGTCGAGTTTTAAAATATCCTCTTTTAATCTGTCACGTTCACTTAAAGATGCGGATGCGAAAACCTGGAAAGGTATTTCAATCTCATAGCTGTTTTCTTTGTTAAACAGATCCACCAGATACATAACGGATATCAGCAAAATAACCGAAACAGCCATTGAAACCGTTATTACGAAGCCTTTGGCACCGTTTCTTTTTATATTCTTTGAAGCCAGTTCACCCTCGTATCCGAAGATCAGTTTTACAAAAGGAAGGACTTTTAATTTCCACGCACTGATTCTGATGGTATTGCTCTGCCTGATTGCTTCGATTGCGGTGATGCGGCTTGCCTTTAAGGCAGGGATAAAGGACGAAATAAATATGGTCAGCACGGAGAATAAAATTATGGCAAGTACGATGACTGGATGTGTCCTTACAGGTATATGGCCCATTTTCGACATGTTAAGTCCGTAAAGCATATTGGAATTAAGGATGAGAGATCCCGTAAAACGAAGCGTAGCTATACAGCCGAGAATTCCGACCAGGTAGCCCAGAGGAATACCTACGATTCCAAGAAGGAAACCTTCATAATATACGCTTGCTTTCTTCTGTCTTCTGGTAGCACCGACACTGGAGAGCATTCCGAGATACTTCATTCTCTCTGTCAGAGACATGGCAAAAGCGTTGTAAATCATAATCGATGAGGCTATAACAATTATCCCAAGTGCTGTTGCCAGAAGCTTGTATATCGAGTTTACCGGATTGGAGGGAATATCTTTTACAAATAAACTCATCAGATATTCCGAATTAATTTCATAAAGATGAAGGCCATATGCAGCCTCTATGCTTCTTAAGGTTTTTATTGCGTTTCTGTCGATTCTTTTAAGTGTAATATATACTTTGTTAGTATCGGGAAATTCATCAATTCCACGAATAATATCAAAAGAATCGGTAGGTTCGTTACCGTGAAGAATTGCCGTAATCGTGCAGGTTTCATCACTTAAGACGGTAAAGTCTTCCGAAGATCTGTAATTTCCCGCCAGATAAACAAGCTTATCATTTTCATAAATGTATCGGTATCCCTGATGAAAGGAAAGCTTATCACCGACACTGAGATTTAAATTATTGTCTTTTAAGAATTCTTCTTCGACAGCAATTTCACCTTTATTTTCCGGCAGTTTTCCTTCATATTCACAGGTTACCATCTGTGAAAGAAGGTCGGTATTTCCATGATAAATATTACCGATTCTGAACCTTTTTTCCGCATCAGAGTCAATATAAAAACCTGTTTTTTCGTTGTCGGTATCA
>DFEM01000010.1 GCA_002369155.1 Lachnospiraceae bacterium UBA3802
AAAATATGAGTGACTGGAAAGTCAGAGAGATGACAATTGAAGATTACGAAGGTGTCAAAAAACTTTGGCTTTCAATCAAAGGATTTGCGATAAGAAGCATTGACGATTCATATGAAGGCGTTGAAAAGTTCCTTAAAAGAAATCCCGGATGTTCCGTAATCAGTACCATGGGAGACGAGGTAGTCGGAGCCATTCTTTGCGGACATGACGGAAGAAGAGGATGCCTTTACCATGTATGCGTTCGCGAGGATGTCAGAATGCACGGAATCGGAAAAGCCATGGTCGTTAAATGCATGGAAAAGTTAAAATCCGAAGGCATCAACAAAGTAAGCCTTATAGCATTTACCTCCAATGACATCGGAAACGCCTTCTGGAAACAGGTAGGCTGGACCAAGCGAGAAGACTTAAACTACTACGACTTTACGTTAAACGAAGCAAACATTACCGCGTTCAATAGGTAACACGGGCCTTCACCACAAGGAGATAAAAAATGTCAGATATCAAAATAATCAACGGCGGCGTTACCGCTGCAAAAGGATTTAAAGCAGCATATACGGAAGCAGGTGTTAAATATGCTAACAGAAAAGACATGGCAATGGTTTTTTCAGAGACGCCCTGCGTGAGTGCCGGAACATTTACAAGCAATGTAGTTAAGGCAGCATGCGTGCAGTGGGATATGAAGATTGTCAAATCCGACAAACCCACGCACGGAATGGTTATAAATACAGGTATAGCAAATGCCTGCACAGGCAAAGAAGGATTTGATGCATGTGAAGCAACAGCCAAAGCCATGAGCGAAAAATTAGGCGTTCCCGTTGATTCCATTGCAGTCGGTTCTACAGGAGTTATCGGAATGCAGCTTCCCGTTGACAGACTTGTAAATGGTGTAAACGATATGTGCACAAAGCTTGATTCTTCGCTTGAAAACGGCACAAATGCAAGTATTGCAATCATGACGACCGACACGGTCAATAAGGAATATGCAGTTTCTTTTGAACTTGGCGGAAAGACTGTAACACTTGGCGGAATGAGTAAGGGATCCGGAATGATTCATCCCAACATGTGCACCATGATTGCTCTTTTAACAAGCGATATCGCAATTGAAAAATCACTTATGCAGGAGGCGGTAAGCGAAGTCATCGCAGATACCTTCAACATGATTTCCGTAGACGGAGATACATCCACAAACGATACATTCATTCTCATGGCCAACGGTCTTGCAGGTAATGATAAGATTGTTTCCAAAAATGCAGATTACGAAACATTCAAGGAAGCGCTTATGACTGTATGCCGTTACCTTGCAAGAAAGATGGCTTCCGACGGTGAAGGCGCTACAAAGCTTTTCACAGCACATGTATATAATGCGAAATCCAAAGAAGAAGCCAAGATTTTGTCCCGCTCGATTATAAGTTCAAGCCTTTCAAAAGCAGCCATTTACGGATGTGATGCAAACTTCGGCCGTTTCCTTTGCGCCATGGGTTATTCCGGCGTGGACTTCGACCAGACCAAGGTTGAGCTTTTCTTTGAAAGCACGGTAGGAAAACTTCAGGTATTCAAGATGGGTGTTCCTCTTGAGTTTGATGAAGAACTTGCCACAAAGATTATGTCTGCAGAAGAAGTAATCGTCGATGTCGACATGCATGACGGTGATGCCGAAGCAGAAGCATGGGGCTGCGATTTGACATACGATTATGTAAAAATCAATGCAGACTATCGTTCATAAAAATACAAAGTAAGTTCTGTTTACAGCGACACATTCAAAAACGTCTTACTGCACATTTGACAGAATATTTTAAGCGGCAATTTTCGAAGAACATTCCGAATTGCTGCTTTTTTAATGCCGAAATGTCCGCAATCAGTCGGTTTTTCTGGTTGAATTCACCCGTCGGATGTTGTAAAATAAATAGACTGTATGTTTGATTAAGTTCATTTACAGATAGATTATTTCCGGAGGCAGCAATAATGGAAAAAGACATGGAACAGTTTCTTGAGAAAGCAGGAGTGCTTGTAGAAGCGTTACCTTATATACAGAAATATAATCGTAAGATTATAGTCGTTAAATACGGCGGATCCGCAATGACCAATATCGAACTTCAGAAGAAAGTTATCGAAGATGTTGTTCTTTTAAAACTTGTCGGATTCAAACCTATCATAGTTCACGGCGGCGGAAAGGAGATTAGCAGATGGGTTGACAAAGTGGGAAAAACTCCCGAGTTTGTCAACGGCTTAAGAGTTACGGATGCCGAAACAATGGAAATCGCAGAGATGGTTTTAAACAAAGTAAACAAATCTCTCGTGGCAATGGTACAGGAACTCGGAGTGAAGGCTGTCGGAATCTCCGGAAAAGACGGCGGACTTTTGAGAGTAAACAAGAAATATGCTGACGGAAAAGACATCGGATTTGTGGGCGATATTAAGGAAGTAAATGCCAAGGTTATTTACGATTTGTTAAGCAATGATTTCCTTCCCATCGTAGCGCCCATCGGTCTTGATGACGATTACAATACATACAACATCAACGCTGACGATGCAGCTTGCGAGATAGCAAAGGCTGTAGGAGCAGAGAAACTTGCATTCCTTACGGATATCGAAGGTCTTTACAGAGACATTAACGATAAGAGTTCATTTATTTCAAAGATTACCGTAAGCTCTGCCAAGGAACTTATCGCATCCGGTACACTCGGCGGCGGAATGCTTCCCAAACTTACCAACTGCACAACAGCCATGGAAGCCGGTGTTAACAGAGTCCACATTCTTGACGGAAGAATTCCTCATTGCCTCCTTCTTGAAATCTTCACCAAAGAAGGTATCGGCACCATGATTATGCCCGACTCCGACGAGGAATAATTAAAAAGAGGATAAAACAATGATGAAAGAATATATTAACGAAGCGGAGAATTATATTCTCCATACATACAACAGGTATCAGGTCGTTTTCGACCACGGCGACGGAGTCTGCCTTTATGATACCGACGGAAAAGAGTATCTTGATTTTGTATCCGGTATCGGTGTATTTGCACTCGGATACAACAATAAAAAGTTCAACGATGCCGTAAAGGCTCAGGTTGACAAGATTTTGCACACATCCAATTATTATTACAATGTTCCCTCAATCGAGGCCGCTAAAGCAGTTACAAAAGCTTCAGGCATGGATAAGGTATTCTTTACCAACTCCGGTGCGGAAGCCGTAGAGGGTGCATTAAAGGTTGCAAGAAAGTATGCTTTCAACAAAGACTGCAAGACGGATCATGAAATCATTGCCATGAATCATTCTTTCCACGGAAGAACATTCGGTGCTTTGTCTGTTACGGGAACCGAAAAATATCGTGCGCCTTTCGGACCCATGATCGGTAATATCAAGTTTGCCGAGCTTAACGATATTGAGAGCGTAAAAGCACTTGTTACGGATAAAACCTGTGCGATTATTTGCGAGACGCTTCAGGGCGAGGGCGGCATCAGACCTGCCACTCCCGAGTTTTTAAAAGGGCTTCGCGAGATTTGCGATAAGACAGGCGCTCTTTTGATTTTAGACGAAATTCAGTGCGGTATGGGACGTACCGGTTACATGTACTGCTTCCAGAAATACGGCATTAAACCCGATGTTTTGACTACTGCAAAAGCTTTAGGCTGCGGTATTCCCATGGGTGCTTTCTTAATGACCAAGGAAGTTGCGGACAATTCGCTTGTTGCCGGAGATCACGGCACCACATACGGCGGCAATCCTTTAGGCGGTGCAGCTTGCTGTGAAGTATTCAAACTTTATGAGGAGTTGAATATCTGCGATAACGCAAAAGAAGTCGGAGAGTATCTTTTCGAAAAACTCGAAGAGATTAAAAATACATACGATGAGATTGTTGATCACAGGGGAATGGGTCTCATGCAGGGACTTGAATTCAACAAACCCGTTAGTGATATTATTAATAATGCTCTCGATAACGGACTTGTTCTTATCAATGCGGGAACACAGATTATCAGGTTTTTACCTCCGCTTATCATCACAAAGAATGATGTTGATAAGATGATCGTTATTCTTAAAGAGGCTATAGAGAATGCACATTAGAAAGAAATTATTTTCCGCATTTGTTATATTGGCGATGACTGTTGCGGCGATGTTCGGTGATTTGTATCCCGGAAGATCGCTTATCGAATCCGAATCGGCAAGACAGGATAAGGAAGTTCTTACGATTTGGTATACGGATTCATATCTTGATGAGTACATTCGTAATGCGGCAGTTGTATATGAGGAAAAAACAGGAGTTAAAGTCGTTTCGACCAAAGTATCAGGCCTTGAATATCTTGAGGCCATACAGAAGGCAACGATTGATGATAATTACGGCCCGGACCTTTTCGTTTTGGGCAGTGAGTCACTTGAAAAAGCGTATCTTTCAGGTCTTTGCTATGAACTGAAAGATTCGCACAGAGTGCTCAATTCTACATATTTTCCCGAAGTATCATTAGACGCCATCAGCTATTCGGATTCCAAACTAGGATATCCGCTGCTTTTTGAGTGCTCTGTATTTCTTTACAACAGAACGCTTCTTGAAGAGGTGGCAAATCAATATAATGAAAATGCGGGCGCAGGTTCTGGATCGGATTACGGCGAAGGCTCCACAGATGAGACCGAAGTAATTGAAAACACCGAATTTAAGCCTGTTACAGCTGATGAAATACTTCCGACTTCCATTGTCGGCATCACAGGTTTCGCTCTTAAATACAGCCTTCCCGAAGGTTGTGAATCCTTCTTTAAATGGTGCGTTTCCGATGTTTTATATGATTACTGGTTTGCCGGTGCTTATATGAATGTCGGCGGCGAAAAGGGTGATGACAGAGATGAAATTGATATCTATAATCCGGAGAGCATGTACTGCCTCAGAGTTTTTCAGGATTTCAAACAGTTCTTTTCAATGGAAATCGATGAGTACAGTTATGACGATCTTTTAAAGGAGTTCGAAGAAGGCAAGATTCTTTTCCTTCAGGCAGATACAAGTGCCATCAATAAACTTGAGGCTGCGAAGAAGAGCGAAGAAAATCCTTTTACATACGAATACGGAATCACAAGTATCGGAATGCTTAACGATGAGTTAAAATCTCAGGGACTTTCCGTAACCAAAATCGTATCCGTCAACGGAATGTCCGAACATAAGGAAAAAGCCGAAGATTTTGCCAAATTCCTTACTGTGGATTATTCGTCAAACCTTTATTCAAGAGCAGGAAAATTAGCCTGCAATTACCAGAAAGAATATCAGTATCCTCAAATAGAAGATGCTGTCAGAACATACGAAAACAGCGTATCACTTCCCAAAATCGTAGAAACATCCAACTTCTGGGTTTTGACGGAAATGGTATATACAAAGGCATGGGACGGAGAAAACGTCAACCTGCTTTTGCGCGGCCTGTCAGGTCAGGTCAAGAAACAGATTCACGGTATTTATGTCGAAGATGAATATATCGAAACTCCGACGATTACCGAAGATTATGTTTCACAGGAGTAAAAATACTCCATATTTATTTTAAAAGCAGATAAGTCGGCTCGAGGGGAAGATTGGAGTTGACTTATGAAAAAAATATTATTAACTGTTTTTGCAATTCTCACGCTTTCTTTAATGGCTTGCAAAAACGACGGACTTGTTCTCTCGGATACATCCGAGCAAATTTACCCTGATGAAGAAAAAGAAAATAATGAAAAAGAAAACGCAGCCGATGCGTCTTCTTTTGATGCAAAGACGGATGAAAAATATTTCGTCTATATTTGCGGTGCAGTCGAAAATGAGGGTATTTACGAATTCGTTCCGGGTACCAGGCTTTTTGAACTTATTGAAAGAGCGGGAGGTCTGGATGAGGAAGCGGATTCTTCTGCGATTAATCTTTCCATTGAGGTGAGTGACGAGCAGTTCATTAGAATCCCGTACATCGGAGAAGATATCCATTCATCGGAAGAAAATCTTATTAATATTAACAAAGCAGATGTATCGGAGCTTTGCACAATCCCAGGAATCGGAGAATCCAGAGCCAATGCGATTATTGAATACAGGGAGGCTAACGGTGGATTTAACGATATCGAGGAACTTAAGAATATTCCCGGTATCAAAGAAGCGACTTTCAGCAGGATTAAAGCCCATGTTTGCATCAAATAATCGTAAGGTATCGAGGGATAGAAGAAGTCGATTGCACCGGCAAATAAAATCAGAAAATAGTTTTCGTTGGCTTGGCTTTTCATGTATTTCAAAAATCAAGCGCCCGATTATGTGGCTGGCCCTGGCAGTAACAGGGCTGGCCGCAATAATCCTTAATATCATGGAAAAGAACATTGATATTCCGAGAATGACTCCTATGGAGGGTAATGTATACGGGAATGTCAGAGATATTGAATATAAAAAAGACAAGATTTATTTATACTTAAAAAATATAGAATTTGATGATGATTTGGAACAGTTTGAAGAAATAAAGACAAAAGGATTATTATCTAAAAACAGCGGAATTGTATGTATATTCGATGACGATGTTTTTTTGAAAGGCAACGAAGTTTCAATAGGCTCAAATGTCTGTATTTATGGAAAAATCAGCGTATTTGATAAGGCTTCAAATCCCGGAGAATTTGATTCAAGACGATACTATATTTCCAAAGGATATCTTTTTAAAGCATTTTCATGCGAATTAAAAAAGACTGATTCGAAGAAAAAACCAGCGGCCGATTTAGCATTTGAAGTAAGTCAAAAAACAGGGGAACTTCTGGATAAAAGTTTATGTGAAAAAGATGCGGGAATGATGAAGGCTGTTTTGCTCGCAGATAAGTCCGATCTGGATTCGGAAGTAAAGAACCTTTATAAGGACGCGGGTGCAAGCCATCTGCTTGCCATAAGCGG
>DFEM01000121.1 GCA_002369155.1 Lachnospiraceae bacterium UBA3802
TGGTAGCAAACAATAAAAAAGCATATCATGACTATTTTGTGGATGAGACTTTCGAAGCCGGTATTGTGCTTGTCGGCACCGAAGTCAAATCTTTACGTCTTGGAAAATGCTCCATAAAAGAAGCTTTTATCGGGATCGATAACGGGGAATTGTTTATATACGGAATGAATATTTCACCTTACGAAAAGGGTAATATATTCAATAAAGATCCCTTAAGAAACAGGAAACTCCTTGTTCATAAAGCCGAGATTTCAAAGCTTGCCGGAAAGATAAAGGAAAAGGGATTTACTCTTATTCCCTTAAAAGTGTATTTTTCAAAAGGAAAGGCTAAGATTGAATTCGGTTTATGTCGTGGCAAAAAACTCTATGACAAGAGAGAAAGCATAGCCAAGAAAGATTACGAGAGGGAAACCAGAAGAGAGTTTAAAAATTCTCAAATTTAGCGAATGCTTTATTGTTGTTTTTGTTATAATTTGCTATAATATTTATGCGAATTAAGTTTGGTTTTGAAATTTCAACTTAAAATTTTGCAAAATAATCCGATATATTTAAGGATTGAAAATTTAATAAGGGCCAGTAATGGTTTCGACAGGGGTATTGCACCTTTAGAAGCTATCCGTCCGTGACGCGTCAGTTCACAAACCTAAATATAAACGCTGATAATAACAAATTAGCATTCGCTGCCTAATCGCAGCGTGTCCGTGGTATTAGTACCTGTCTTAATATCTTAGGGCATCATTATCTGACAGGAAACGACGTTTTGATTGTCCCGTCAAAACGGGCGTATTCGGGACTACCGGATTGAAGAGTTTGTCAGACATCTCTTCGACGAGGGAAATTTTGAACTCTGACTGTGATAGGAGAAGGAGAGGGAATCTGCTTTTGGACACGGGTTCGACTCCCGTCTGGTCCATATTCGTTTTATACGAATTATTAACGGAGTATTTTTTAAATATTCCGGTTTTTTATTTTAGGAGGGGACATGGACAAAAAAGGAACAATGAGCTTTAAGGCGGTCTTAATATTGCTTTTGATAATACCGATGACAATGGTATTGCTTATTCTGGGGTTGATAAGCAGAAAGGTAGCTACGGTCAGCCTTGAAAAGAACATTAAAGAGGAATTGAGAGTAGCTTCGTATTCTCTTCGTGAATATTATATTTTCGATTTAATTAACGGCCTTAATCTTGATAATGGATTTTGCGAATACGATACCGAATTTATAGACAGAATGGCAGAAACAGGTGTAGATCTTACCCTTTTTAAAGATGATGTGAGATTTATGACTACCATCAGAGACAGTGTCGGCCTCAGAATAGAAGGAACCAAAGCATCTCCTGAGATTTGGGAAAAGGTTAAAGGCGGAGAAGAATATTTTTCTAAAAATGTCAAGATTAACGGAAAACCGTATTATGTATATTACGTTCCTCTAAAGGATGGAGACACCGTTTACGGAATGGCTTTTTCCGGGAAAATTGCATCGGATGTTAAGAATGCGGAACTTAACATGACAATGCTTATTCTTATTTCGGGAATAATACTCGAAATAGCAGCCGTTATACTTGCTGTTGTGGCATCTTATGCAATTGCTACTCCTATCAAAAAGATTGCTGACAAAATATCGGAATTGTCTGAAGGAAAAGTTAATTTAACTATAAATGAGAAATCAACAATCAAAGAAACTTCTCTTTTAATTGCTTCGGCAAACATGCTTAAAGATGTTTTATCGGATTCGATTTCCAAAATTAGAGATGAAGCTGATTCTCTTAAAGAAGCGATTGCCACATCTTCATCGCTTGCAAGATCTTCATCCCAGGGTACTTCTCAGATTACGGAGAGCATGATTGGTCTTGCACAAACCACTGAAACCATGGCGGAAAGTGTTCAGGAAATAAATGTCAATGTAGTATCAATGGGCGAGATGATTGAGGATGTTGTAGGAAATACCAACAATCTTAATCAAAGTTCGTCCAATATGACGCATGCAAATAACGAAGCATCCGAATGCATCAGAAGTATGACCAAGAGTTCCGAAAGGTCTCTTGATGCAATTGAGAATATTACTGAACTTATCGAACAGACAAATGAATCAATTCAGAAAATTGATGAGATGATGAACCTGATTACAAATATTGCTTCTCAGACAAATCTTCTTGCTCTTAACGCATCGATTGAAGCTGCCAGAGCAGGTGAAGCAGGAAAGGGATTCGGTGTTGTTGCAGAGGAAATCAAGAATCTGGCAGAACAATCCAATCAGTCGGCTTCAAAGATTAAAGATGTTGTAAATCAGATTTCTTCTCAGTCAGATGAGTGTGTAAGCGAGTCAAGAGAAGTTAAGAGTATTATTGATGAGCAAAGAAAACTTCTCGATATTACACTTGATAAATTTGACACTTTGGATCAGGAAATTAAATCGTCTGTTGATGAAATCAATTCCGTTTCCAATGTTGCAGCTCAACTTGATAAGATTAAAGGCATTCTTCTTAATTCTGTAAGCGATTTGTCGGCAATATCAGAAGAGACTGCCGCAACCAATCAGGAAGTTTCCGCATCGATTGAAAACATTGCGGACAGTGTTCAGAAGGTCAGCGAAGATTCCGATTACATGAATGAGTTGTCAGACGGACTCAAAGACGCGATAGCTTACTTTAAATAATTTGTTTCATACAGGTTATAAGGGGATTAATATATATTACGGCGCAACCCGGATGAGGTTGCGCCGTATTGATTTTTCACATGTATTATAGTATAATAAAGACACCTGAAATATGACGACTTGTTATTTTGACCCTACAATACTTTAAACGGGATTCCTACATCTTTAAATCTATGTCAGGCCATATCAGTTTTATCCGATGGAAGGCAGAAATTTATTTGCGGTTACCCACCTGGCTTTTAGCTAGGAGTCAAAATACGAGATCATGTTTCGGGTTGTTTATTATCATGAAGAAAATCAAAGCATTTTTTAACGGTTATATGGAAATATCAATGCTGTATCGGCAAACCAATGCGAGATTATTTGCATCGAGTGTTGCCTTTTTTGTATTTCTTGCCATATTTCCGACCGTGCTTTTGGTTTTTTCAATCATTCCTTTTACTCCGCTTACAGAAGCGGGTGTGCTTCAATTCCTGGAGAAGGTTCTTCCGGAAGCTTTGGATTCCCTTACCGTTAATATCATAAGACAGCTTTACGGTCATTCCCCTGCTATTTTATCCATTACCACACTTATTCTTTTATGGTCTGCTGCAAAAGGAATTCAGGGCATTAAAAGCGGTTTAAATGTTATAAACGGATGTGCCGAACTTTCAAATTTTATTTTGCTCAGACTAAAAGCCATTGTTTATTCTCTTGTTTTTGCGATCGCCATTGTAATAATGGTTGCGGTTGTCGTGTTCATCAACTATATTTACGATCTTTTGGGGCAGTATTTCGGTTTCCATATCGGATGGCTTGAAGCAATCTTTAATTTTAGATTTCTGGTTCAGTGGATATTCTATGCATTTTTGCTTACGTTTGTATACGCATGGGTTCCCGATAAGAAAACAAGACCCCGCAAGCAGTGGAGAGGAGCTCTTTTTACCGGTACTATGTGGACTCTTTTCAACTTTGCTTTTAACTATTATCTGATGAATTTTTCGACTTTTAACCTTTACGGTTCAATGGCAACAGTCATTATTATGCTTATCTGGGTTTATACATTATCGGTTTTCTTTATGTTCGGAGGAATAATTAATGTGTATTTCAATAATAAAGCCAGGGAAGCTAAGATCGATTCAAAGTGAAGCATACGAGCAATTTAAAGCTTTTTGGTGTTGACTTTACAGTTTGTTTGTGAATATAATGTTTTGTAATTAAATACGGCAAGGATGGTGCAAAAGTCTTTATTATTCTTCCAGAGAGAGAAAGTGAGCCGCTGAAAGCTTTCTTAAGACAATGATAAAAGATCAATTTCACACCGGAGTCTGCATTCTGAAAATTCGCGAGTAGGTTTGCACGTTAGACAGTACGTTAACTTTAATGAGAGCATAAGTTTACATAAAATTTATTATGTTAACTAATGAATATGGGTGGTACCGCGATAATTCGTCCCGTAGATAACAATTTCTACGGGATTTTTTATTTTGTAATATTGCAATAAAAATATAAGGAGACAGATATGGACGAAAAATTAACTTCAATCAAACAGGAAATTCTGGACAATATCGAAAAGTCTGCGGTTTCCAGAGCAACTGCGTTCGAATTAAGAAAGAAATATCTTGATTCGAAGACAGGCGAAATCGGTCAGCTTATGAAGGAAATGAAGAATATTCCCAACGAAGAAAAGGCTGAATACGGAAAGCAGGTTAATGAATTAAAGAGCTGGGCAACAGAGGTTTTTGAAGATCTTGATGCCAAGATGAAAGATAAGGAATTAAAAGAAAGATACGAAAAAGAAAAGATTGATGTAACCATAGATGCCAAAGCGGAAGTAAAAGGCAATCTTCATCCCATTACACAGATGAGAAATCAACTTATCGATGTATTTGCGGGCATGGGATTTACTATTTATGAAGGCACTGAAATAGAGAATGACTATTATAACTTCACTGCACTTAATACACCTGCCGATCACCCGGCAAGAGACATGCAGGATACATTTTATCTGTCGCCCGAGTTTCTTTTGAGAACTCAGACTTCATCCGGACAGATTCATGTTATGGAGAATACAAAACCTCCCATTAAGATTTTATCTCCCGGAAAAGTATTCAGATCGGATGATGATGCTACTCATTCACCCATGTTTACCCAGATGGAAGGTCTTGTTGTCGATAAAAAGATTACACTTTGCGACCTTAAGGGTATGCTTGATAACTTTGTAAAGAAGATTTACGGAGAAGAAACAACTACAAGACTTCGTCCTTCTTATTTCCCGTTCACAGAACCATCTGTAGAAGTAGATGTAAGCTGTTTTGAATGCGGCGGCAAAGGATGCAAGCTTTGCAAAGGAACAGGATGGATAGAGATTCTCGGTGCGGGTATCGTTAACAAGAAGGTACTTGAAAACTGCGGCATTGACTCTGAAGAATATTCAGGACTCGCATTTGGTATCGGTATTGAAAGAACGGCAATGCTTAAGTACGGTATTAACAACATCAAGTTGTTGTTTGAATCGGATCTTAATGTGTTAAAGCAGATTGATGACAATTAATCCCGGGACCGATTCGTCAACCGTACGATACACCGCGGGCACGCTCTCGCTAAGTGGTATCACGTAGCGGCCGCTAAACTCACCTTCGCACTTCGTGCTTGGTTCGTTAAGCGCCGACGGATACCAATTACCCGCTAATGCATCATACGGTCGCCTCATCGGACGAGATTATTAGACTATTAAACTTTTAGATAAAATAAAGATAATAAGGAGTTAATTATGTTAGTACCCTTAAGTTGGTTAAAAGAATATGTTGATATAGAAGATATCGAACCTTCAGTGCTCGAAGAAAAAATGTTTTCTTGCGGATTTGAGGTAGAAGAAGTTATTGAGGTCGGCAAGGATATTTCAGGTGTTGTAGTCGGTCTTGTAAAAGAATGCGAACCGATTCCCGATACACATCTTCATGTGTGCAAAGTTGATGTAGGACAGCCTGAATTGTTACAGATTTGCTGTGGCGCCGATAATGTCGAAGCAGGCAAAAAATTCCCCGTGGCTCTTGATGGGGCAAGTGTACTTGCTACCGCAAAAGATCATAAGACGGTTGAAGGCGTTATGAAGATTAAGAAGGGCAAACTTCGCGGATATGATTCCGAAGGTATGCTTTGCTCAGGTGTTGAAATCGGTGTTGCAGAAGGTATGTATCCCGGCGCTTCCTATAACGGATTGCTTGTACTTTCCGATGATTGTGAAGTAGGCGCCGATGTAAAACCTATTGTCGGAATTGATGATTATCTTTTTGATGTATCGATAACTGCCAACAGACCTGACTGTCAGTGCATTACAGGTATTGCAAGAGAAGTGGCTGCAGTTCTTAACAGAGAATATAAAGCACCTTCACTTGAATATCATGAGGACAACGTTACAAAAGACGGATTCAGCGTTGAAGTTAAAGCTTCCGATATCTGCCCCAGATACATCGGTCATTATGTTCATGATGTTGTTATTAAAGAATCACCTTTGTGGATGCAAAGAAGACTTGCTTTGGTAGGCCAGACTCCTATATCCAATATGGTTGATATTACAAATTATGTTTCACTTGAAATGGGTCAGCCCATGCATGCTTTTGACTGCGATTATATCGAAGGCAACAAGATTGTTGTAAGACGGGCTGAAGATAAAGAAAAGATTGTTACTCTTGATGATCAGGAATATGAACTTAACAATAACAACCTCGTAATATGCGATGGTGTTAAACCTGTAGCAATCGCAGGTGTTATGGGCGGTCTTAAATCGGAAATCAGAGATACAACAAAAGAAGTTCTTTTCGAATCAGCAAAGTTTGCCAGAGACAATATCAGAAAGACATCGAGAGCACTCGGTAAGAGAACGGATGCTTCCGCAAAATATGAAAAAGGTGTTGATGAATATTCAACATTCAATGCTATGAAGAGAGCACTTCATCTTGTGGAAGAATTGGAATGCGGCAAAGTTTCCTGTACTCATGTTGATGTAAATACAGGTAACTCAATCGAACCCAAGGAAATGAAAGTCAGCATTGCCAAAGTTAACAGAGTGCTTGGTATTGAAGTTCCTACAGAAGATATTGTAAGAATTCTTACAAATCTTTCTTTCGATCCCAAGGTTAACGGTGATGAGCTTACACTTATGATTCCTGCTTACAGAGAGGATATGGAAAGCTATCCCGATGTAGCGGAAGAAGTAATAAGAATGTATGGCTATGATCATATTAAAGACACATTCCTTCCCGATGCACAGGTTACCATGGGCGGTCTTAATGCAAAGCAGAAGAAAGAACTTAAGCTTAAGAAAGATCTTTGTGCAAAGGGTGCATATGAATGTATTCATTACTCATTCATTTCACCTTCTGATTTCAATCTTCTTAATTTAAGCGAAGATGCAGATGAGAGAAAGGCAATTAAGATTTTAAATCCCATTAACGAAGACTTATCCGTTATGAGAACCACTCTTGCTCCTTCAATGCTTCATGCCGTATCCAGAAACCAGAAGAAAGGCAATCTCGAAGGCAAATTATTTGAAGTGGCTTCAAGATTTATTCCAAAGAGCCTTCCTTTGACGGAGTATCCCGAAGAGAAGCAGACTCTTTGCATTGCTGTTTGGGGTGAAAAGTATGATTTCTTTACGTTAAAGGCCGTTGCAAATGCGGTTGCTGATTCTTTCTTTACCGAATTTAAGTATGAGGCTTCTGAAAAGTCATTCCTTCATCCTTATCAGACAGCTTCCATCAAAGAAGGGGATACCGTTATCGGTTATCTTGGAAAAGTATCTTATGAAGTGGCTGAGAAGCTTGATTTAAGAACTGATGCTTATATTTGCGAGATAGACCTTGATTATCTTTATTCACTTGATACAAAGGCTTCATTCAAACCTTTATCCAAGTTTGCTTCGGTCAACAGAGACCTTGCGCTTCTTATGAACAAAGATGTTTCCTGCGGCAGTGTTGAAGATACAATTAAGGGTGCATGCAAATATGTTACAGATGTAAAACTTTTTGATATCTATGAAGGCGAAAATATTCCTGCAGATAAGAAGAGTCTTGCATTTACAATTACTTTCACACCCGGTGAAGAAGATTTTGAAGCTGATTCGGTTGACAAGTATGTTAAGAAGATTCTCGGAAATTTGAAATTTAAATTGGATGTGGAGATAAGAAGTTAAAATGTTTACGGCTCTATCTGTAATTATATTTATTTCGATTCTGCGAAACGGCAATTTAAGCAATAATGATGCGGCAACCATGTTAGCATTCGGCTGGATATTATTTCTAGGCGTAGGTTTGCTTTTGGATGGAATAGTTTTATTGTCCGTAATATCTTTGATTATCCTTATTGCAGTCGGAATATTCCTTTTAGTGGGACATTCGAGAAACAAGAAAAAAAGAACCGCGGAATTGAAGAATGGATACAAAGAGGGTAACGTGGAAGATTACGGAGGTAAAACAAATGGAAAATAAATGCGTATGGAATAAATACAATGCAACACAATTAAAAGAACTTGAAAGTTTTACAAAAGAATATATCGATTTTATCTCTGAATGTAAGACTGAGAGAGAATGTGTTGAACGTATTGTAAATGATATTGAAAAAGAAGGCTATGTCGATATTAACAAGGTAATCAAATCCGGCAAGAAATTAAAGGCAGGAGACAAGGTTTATTCTGTTAAGATGAATAAATCAATCATAATGGCCAATATCGGAAGCGATAAACTTGAAGAGGGCGTTAATATCCTCGGTGCACACATTGATTCACCTCGTCTTGATGTAAAAGCAAATCCTTTATATGAGGATTCCGGAATCGCATACCTTGATACGCATTATTACGGCGGAATCAAGAAATATCAGTGGGTTACCATTCCTCTTGCCATTCACGGTGTTGTTGCAAAGAAGGACGGCACGAGCGTAATTGTAAATCTTGGAGAAGAAGATGACGATCCCGTATTCTTTATCTCCGATTTGCTTATACATCTTTCGCAGGAACAGCTTGAAAAGAAAGCTGCAAAAGTAATTGAAGGTGAAGCTCTGGATATCATTATCGGAAATAAACCTGCAGCAAACAATTCAAATGCTTCTGCAAAAAAGAACTCGAAAGATAAAGAAGACAAAGATGAAAAAGACGCAGTAAAGAAATCGGTTCTTGATATTCTCAAGAAATTCTACGATATCGAAGAAGAAGATTTTTTGTCTGCTGAACTTGAAATCGTTCCTGCAGGTAAAGCCAGAGAAGCAGGTTTTGACCGCTCTATGGTGCTTGGATACGGTCAGGATGACAGAGTTTGTTCATTCCCTTCATACAAAGCCATGCTTAAAGTAAAGAAGGTTAAAAGAACTGCTGTATGTATTCTTACAGATAAGGAAGAAATCGGATCTGTCGGTGCTACCGGAATGCAGTCTCAGCTTTTTGAAAATGTAATGGCTGAAATATTGAATCTTTGCGATGATTATTCTGAGATAAAATTAAAAAGAATGCTTGCCAATTCCAATATGCTCTCAAGCGATGTATCTTCAGCTTTTGATCCTTCTTATGCATCAAGCTTTGATAAGAAAAATGTAGCATACTTGGGTAAAGGTTTGGTTCTTTGCAAATTTACCGGATCACGCGGCAAATCAGGTTCGAATGATGCAAATGCTGAATACCTCGGGGCAATAAGAAGCATATTCGATAAAGATGATGTTTCATTCCAACTTGCAGAACTTGGCAAGGTTGATTTGGGCGGTGGCGGAACAATCGCTTATATGCTCGCAAAATACGGAATGAATGTTATTGACTGCGGCGTAGCTGTTCTTAACATGCATGCTCCTTACGAAGCAACCAGCAAGGCTGATATTTATGAAACATTCAGAGGTTATATTTCGTTTATAAAGAATATGTAAGTAACACCTCATCAGAAACTATGGAATTAAAAAAATCAGATTTTTATTATGATCTTCCGGAAGAATTGATAGCTCAGGACCCTTTGGCTGACAGAACTTCCTCAAGACTTTTGAAATTAAATAAAAATACAGGCGAGTTTTCACACCACCATTTCAGCGATATTATCGATTTTCTTCATGAAGGGGATTGCCTTGTTTTAAATAACACCAAGGTAATTCCTGCGAGATTGTTCGGTGTAAGAGAAGGAACCGGTGCGAGTGTCGAATTTCTGCTTTTAAAGAGACTGACCGATACTGATTGGGAGTGTCTGGTAAAACCCGGGAAGAAAGCCAAGATTGGTTACAAATTTTCTTATGGCGACGGCCTTTTAAAAAGCGAAGTAATCGACATAACACCTGAGGGAAACAGAATCATAAGATTCGAATTTGAAGGTATTTGGGAAGAAATACTCGATAAACTCGGAGAGATGCCTCTTCCTCCGTATATTACGCATAAACTTCAGGATAAGAACAGATATCAGACTGTTTATGCCAAATACGACGGTTCGGCTGCGGCACCTACTGCAGGTCTTCATTTTACAAATGAACTTTTGGAAAGAATTAAAGCAAAAGGCGTTAAAATTGCTTATGTTACGCTTCATGTAGGCTTGGGTACATTCAGACCTGTTAAAGAAGATAATATTCTCGATCATCATATGCACAGCGAATGGTATCAGGTGACCAAAGAAGCTGCCGATACGATAAATGAGACCAAGAAAAGCGGCGGAAGGATTATTTGTGTCGGCACTACAAGCTGCAGAACCATTGAATCAGCTTCCGATGAAGACGGAACGGTAAGAGCGGAAAGCAGGGATACAAGCATTTTTATCTATCCCGGATACAAATTCAAAGTTCTTGACTGCCTCATTACAAATTTCCATTTGCCTGAATCAACATTAATTATGCTTGTGTCAGCTCTTGCGGGAAGAGACAATGTACTTAAGGCTTATGAGGAGGCCGTTAAAGAAAAGTACAGATTCTTCTCATTCGGGGATGCAATGTTTATTACAAACGAATAGAATTCAGGCATAAAAAAGTTTTTAATTATACATTATTTTATCAAGTGTTTTTTTTAAATTTGTCTGTTGATAAATAATAAAAAGAATGTCATATTTGTTTTATAATGAAATAAATATGGCATTTTTATTTTTTGGAGAGAAAAATTCTTTTAAAAAGCAATTAAATATGCCCGGAAAGGATTAAAAATGAATATTAATCAGGCAAAAGAAAAGATTGAGTTGATAAGAGAGAATATCGGAAAAGTAATTGTCGGAAAAGATGATGTTATAAAAAATGTTTTGATTTGTCTTATAGCTGACGGACATGTGCTTTTGGAAGATTTGCCCGGTACAGGCAAAACCATGCTTGCCAAATCTTTATCTTTATCCATTAATTCAAAGTTTTCACGTATCCAGTTTACGCCCGACTTACTGCCTGCGGATATTATTGGCCTTAATGTTTACAATAGAGCAACCGAAACATTCAATTTTGTTGAGGGTCCGATTATTACAAACATTCTGCTTGCAGATGAAATCAACAGAGCGACACCGAGAACGCAGTCTGCGCTTCTGGAAGCCATGCAGGAGAGACAGGTGACCGTTGACGGTGTTACCAGAAAACTTGAATCGCCTTTCTTTGTAATAGCAACACAAAACCCTGTTGAAACAGCGGGTACTTTCCCTTTGCCCGAAGCAGAACTTGACAGATTTATGATGGAATTGTCTCTCGGAAAGCTTACCATCGAAGAAGAAGTTAAGATGCTTAAGAGATTTGAAAACAACGAACCCATCGAGACACTCGAAAATGTTGTTGATGCGACTGACATCATAGAAATAAGAGAACTTCTGAAAGATATTAAGATACATGATGATTTGATTAAATATATAGCTGCGGTTTGTGAAGTTACAAGAGCAGATTCGGGAACATATATGGGCGTAAGTCCCAGAGGTTCGCTTGCGCTGTTAAAAGCTGCCAAAACTTCAGCGCTTATCGAAGGAAGAGATTATGTTATTCCCGATGATATTAAGAATCTCATAACGCCTGTTCTTTTGCACAGAATTCTTTTTGTTAACAGAAAAGACAAGACTTCCAGAGAACAGTATTTAAATGCATTGGTAAGCCGTGTTGAAGTTCCCAGTGAGAATTTTAATTCCTGATAACGGAGTTTTCATTTTATGAGACTTTTATTGGTAATTGCAATCGGATTTCTTTTGTATATTATTCAAAAGCATGTATTTAAGAAATTCTGGTTGAAAGGATTGCAGGTTAATATTGATTTTGAAGAACCTATTGTAAGAGAAGGCGACAAGAACGCATTGATTGAAGTGATCAAAAACGACAAGGCACTGCTTCTGCCTGTTCTTCAGCTTAAGTTTTCGATTACAAGAACTTTTATTTTCCCCAAGGAAAAGAATTCAGCCGTTACCGACCAGTATTATCGGAATGATTATTTTTCCTGCAGGCCTTTTCAGATTATTACAAGAAAATATTTATTTAAAGCAACCAAAAGAGGGGAATATAAAATTACTTCCATTGATTTGGTTTGCAAAGATATTTTTATGGATAAAAGCAATTTTGCATTATCCAACGAATATTCATCGGTACTTGTTTTGCCTGCAAGAATCAGAAAAGAAAATTTAAGCGACAATATCATAAGATATACGGGCGATGTAATCAAAAGAATAAAGATAAATGAAGATCCTTTCGAATTCCGTGCGATAAGGGAATATCAGCCTTACGATCCGATGAATCATATCAACTGGAAAGCGACGGCAAAAAGCGACAATCTCCATGTTAATACATTTAATTCGACAAACAGAAAGAATGTTATAATTCTTTTGAATCTTGATATGAATCTTATCAGAAACAGAGAGGAACTTGCTGAATGGTCTATCAGAATTGCATCCTGTCTTGCAGATCTTTTTCTCGAAGAACAAATCCCTGTGGCACTTTACACCAACGGAACCGATTATGAATCCAATGAAAAAATAGGTGTGGATGCCGGTTCTGATGACGGACACATGAGAAATATCGACATAGCTCTTGCGAGAATTCTTGTAAAGGATGTATGTTCTTCGTTTTTGGATATTATTGATGAACATGTCGATTTGGAATCCGACAATGAATATATCTTAATTTCCAATTATCGAAAGAACGATTTTGTAAATAAATTTGATGAATTAAAAAGAGTCGGAGCAAAGGTAAGTTTGATTGTTCCCGATTACGGTTATGCTGATATAGCGCCTTTTTCGGAAAACGGAACCGATACTTTTAAATGGGTTATTGAAAATGAAAAGTAGAAGATTTTTGGCTCTTGCCGAAATATCGAATTTCATAATGATATATCTTTTGATTCTTGCTTTAGGCGAAGTTTGGGATATGATATACAAGAGACCGTTTTTGCCGATTCTTCCGGTCGGTATTTTAGTATTGCTTTTATTTTCATATTTTTTGAGGACTCTCTTTGATACAAGGCAATTCCTTTTGAATAATTTCTTTGTATTTGCCCTTCTTCACATATTTCCGCTTCTTTTGATTATTTTTCATCCTTTTGATTTTATTTACAAACTTTTTCTGTTCGGGGTTTTCGTGCTTCTTTTGATATCCGATTTGAAAAGTTATTTTGTTTCAAGAGGAGAGGGATTTACTTACGTTACCATTATTTTTGTTTTGCTTCCTTCGATAGCGTATCTTTTTGCAGATATTTTTGATTTTACCTTTGCGATGAGATATTTCTTTGTCATTGGCGTATTGTATGTATTATTCAATTACCTTCGTTTGTTCTTTGAAAATGCATATTTGCTTTCCATTGAAAGAAAAAACAATGAAAAAATGCCTCTTGAAGACATGCTTAGAAACGACACAAAACTGGTTGTACCTTTTGTTGTTTTGTCTTTCGTTATTATGGTTTTGACCAAAATCGAAGCTTTTGACAGAGTGACATTGTTTTTGTATTTGAAATTTGCGAATTTCCTTGGCTTTTTAATCTTAAAGATTACAGAATTTGCAGATTACATATTTGAGAAGCTTTTCGGTGATGCTGAGGATGTCACCATGACGATCACGATGGAAGAGATTGCCGAGAGTGAAGGTTCGCAGACAATCTTTAATGTTATATCCGGTGTAATGTTTATTATCGTTTTGGCTATTGTTGTATTTGTACTTATAAAAATAATCATTTCGATAATGAAATCACTGATTGTCAAAAAAGAAATTAAAACAATGACCATTGAAGATGACGGCATGATTGAAATAAGGGAGAAAATAGTCAGGAAGAAATCACAAAAGAAAGAGAATCTTTCGAAAATCAGAAAATTATACAAAAAAACAATTATCAAGAATATAAAAAAGGGTTATGAACTTAAGAATTATCAGACACCCAGAGAAAGAGCCGAAGACATCAATAAAATGATGAATGAAGATATATTCGAATTAAATGCTTTGTATGAGAAAGAACGATATGGACAGGTAAATGACTAAATGGCAAAAGACCTTTTATTTTGTGTTTAAATGTGATATAATCAATAGGTGTTGTGGTTTAAATAAAACATAATGAGAGGTAGGGTATATGAATATCAAAAAGATTAAGACATTTGCAGGCTTGGCAGTTGGCATTGCATCTCTTGCACTTGTGTTTGCTGCTTGTCAGCCCAAGAATCCGGATATAGTTTATGATAATGACGGTGAGGATCCTGATACATCAAATGTTGTAACTATCAACAGTGATATCATTAATACAGATACAAACGATGACACGGATGTTGAGGAAGAAGAAGTTTACGAAGAAACCAAGGAAGGTTGTGTAAGAAGCGAATTAACAAACGAATGGATTGATGAAGCTTTGGAGAATCAAAGACCCATTGCAGTCATGGTAGATAATGAGCTTACTGCTCTTGACCACTATGGTGTCAATCAGGCCGATGTTGTTTACGAACTTATGAATTCAACCGAAAACGGAAGAATTACCAGACTTATGTGTCTTATTAAAGACTGGGAAAAGATTGAACAGCTCGGCAGTATCAGAAGTACACGTACAACAAACGTAATGCTTTCGGGTGAATGGAATGCAATCCTTGTTCACGACGGAGGCCCTTTCTATATTAACGATTATATCGGAATGCCTTATTGCAATAATCTTTCGGGAGGATTTGCGAGATATTCAAACGGCAAACCTACTGAATTTACCGAATATGTTACATATGAGGATTATACCAATCCCAAAACAGGAAAAAGTTTTAACGGATTAGGAAAGAGAATTAAAGCTGCAGGCTATTCCACAGAATATAATAAATACTATGAAGGAAAGCATTGGCACTTCGCTAAGGGAGATAACAAAATCGGAGATTTTTCCGATGCAAAAGCAGTTAAGGATGTAGATCTTCCTTTCCCTCATAACAAATCTAAATTAAAATACAACGAAGATAAGAAAGAGTATGAGTATTATGAATACGGTAAGGCTCATATTGATGCTCTTGACGGAGAGATTACAAGCTTTAAGAATGTTATTCTTGAATGCATCTCATTTACCCAGCTCGATAAAAACGGATATTTAACATATAATGTTACTGATTCCACATCACATGAAGGATATTATCTTACGAACGGAAAAGCAGTTCCTATTACATGGTCAAAGGATAAGCCTGAAGGAATCACACATTATTACTATAAATCTAACGGCAAGGAAATCGAACTTAATACAGGAAAGACATATATAGCATTTGTTCCTGCAGATTCCTGGAGTGATTTGGGGTTGAAATAGAAAATCAGAGTTAAGCACAAGCGCTCGCTGCGTATTCATAAATTCTTCGAATTTATTTCACCGCGAGCGTCGCAAAATAAGAAAAAAATACGCATCCTGCAAGTCAACTTGCGGATGCGTTTATTTTTGTCTTATTTTTCTTGTGCTTAACGCGCGAGCTGCTAACGGGAATCGGACCCGTGACCTCCGCACTACCAATGCGACGCTCTACCTACTGAGCCATAGCAGCAATTACAACGAGAATTATATTATCATAGTTACTTTTAATTTGTCAACAAATTGTTCCCATTAAGTGTTGTATTTAAAGTATTTAAAATGGTATAATAGAAACCGTGTAAGGTTGTTTTTTGATAAGGAGAATGGTTATGTATTGTAGTACTTGCGGCACCAAACTTGCTGATAATGTTCAGTTTTGTCCCAATTGCGGAACAAAGGTTGAAAAAGTTGTTGAAGAAACAGTAGAGAAGGTTTCCGAAGTAAAGGAAACTGTAAATGAAATAAAGAAAGAAAGTGTTGCGGCAACCGAAGAAGTAAAGGATACTGCAGCAGAAGTTAAGGCAGAAGAACCTGCACCTGCAGAAGAGCCTGTACCTGCAGCAGAAGTAAAGGCAGAAGAGCCTGCACCTGCAGCAGAAGTAAAGTCAGAAGAACCTGAGCCTGCAGCAGAAGTAAAGTCAGAAGAACCTGAGCCTGCACCTGCAGAAGAGCCTGCACCCGCAGAAGAAGTAAAAGCAGAAGAACCTGCACCTGCAGCAGAGCCTGCGCCCGCAGAAGAAGTAAAGGCAGAAGAACCTGCACCTGCGCCTGTGGCAGAACCTGCACCCGCACCTGTGGCAGATCCTGTACCTCAGCCTGCGCTTGCACCTCAGCCTGCACCTCAGGCGGCATCGGCTCAGACAAAAGCCGAGAAACCCAAGAAAAAAGGAAAAGGTTGTCTTATTGCAGTTATTATAGTTGCTGCGCTTTTGCTTTTGTTGGTTGTTGTTATTGTACTTGTAATTGCAGCTGTTATTGTTTTTGGAAAGATGGGTAGTTCTTCTACAAACGATTATACAAACTGTTCGAATTACTACGGTGATTATGCAGGATATTCTGTTATAAACAACACATACGGTTCTCAGGGACTTGCTGATTATCTTACATCACAGGGAATCAATATTGATGTTGAAGAATTATATACTGACGGAGCTCAGTCGCCCTTTGCGATTTCTCTTTACGAAGACGAAAATACAACTCCTGCTGCATGGGATTTGATTATTGATATGGGTGATTATTTCGGTAATCAAAGATTCAGTAATAAAACTTTTATTACATATTCGGATTATGCCAAGGGCAATTTCGGAGGCGGAGATATTATAGTTGATGATTATGATACTTTCAGTATTTCCGTATCTGACGTAGATAAAAACGGTAAACTTTCAGAATCCCTTTTCGGATTCAATGATACTACAGGAAAATATCAGATTGATATCAACGGTACATGTGATGGCTATAATATCAACGGTGTTATGACGATTTCCATTATTTATGGTGATATGGATACTCCTTACAGCGCCGACATGACATTTACAGCTCAGAAAAAATAAGATTTTCGGATAAATACTATGGCATTAATTGACAAAAAATCAAGAACTTCAATTATGTACGGAGTTATGATTTGCCTTTTTGTTGCGATTGTTTTCTGTGTTATTAAAATCGCTACCAGACCTCCGGTTGTTATGGATGAGGATCGGGCAAATTATTATCTGCCGGCAAGTGAAAAAATCGATTTTTCTGAATTGGAAAATCAAATTGCCGAAAAGAAAGAAGAAGTACATATTGAAGTAGAAGACAGGGCCAGACTTATTGAGGATAATGTTAATATAAGAACCGGCCCGGGAACAGAATATGATCGTCTGGGCTCAGCTTATAAAGGCTTTGATTATAAAGTACTCGGTGATAAAGATTCCGAATGGATTAAGATAGAGTATGACGGAAAGACAGCATATGTTTTCTCTGAATATGTGGAAGTCGTACCGATGTTCTTAAATGATGAAGGTGAATATGAAGAGTATGTTACATTTGACGATACATCTTCATCGAATGAAAACGCTGCGGATACGGAGACGACACAAGATTCTGAAAATCCTGAAGACACAGATGATAATTAAATATAATCTGATTTATAAGATATGTATTGAAAAAATAATCTCGGAGAAATCCGAGATTATTTTTTTCTCAAAAGTACATTATTTTTTTAGTATATGATATATTTCCGGATAAATATTTATCGAATATATCTTTGACCGCTTTTGCAATTTGGAAGATTATCTGTTTTGCATTTCCCACATCTGCTGTTGAAGTATTTCCTGATAGTTGGGCTGTGAGAAGAACTGACTGTTATGGCAGCAATGATTATCGGGAATGGTGTTTTGTCCGTAATCCAATACTTCTGATTCTTTAAGCGGAAGAGTGGCAATACCTTCGGTAGCGAAAGGACAGGACTCACAAGCGATTTTACCGTCGTAGCCGCACACAATTCCTTTATAATGGATATCGCAGTATTCGACGGGTTCTGTTCCTTCTATAAAGTATTCGGTTTTAATATGTTCATCGCATAAGCCTTCTCGGGGAAGTTTACCGGAATCAGAACAAACCGCGCATGTGGTAATTCCGTTAGGCATGTCAAAGGAAGCGTTTGGAAGATTTGAGTGAATTCTTGACATGCATCCTTTCCAAAGAATTTTTGCTATATCATGCTGGTTGTTTGCAAGGTCTACGTTATTGTCAAATCCTACCCAGACAGTAGCAGTGTAATAAGGAGTATAACCGGAAAACCAGATATCATTATAAGAAGATGTTGTACCGGTTTTACCTGCAATTGACATGTCGGGGAAACTAACCATGTTACCGGTTCCTCTGGTAACAACGTCTTTCATTGCGCTTGTTAAAAGGAATGCAGATGTTTCTTGAAGCACTCTGTGACTTTCGTTCATGGAATAATCAAGTATAATATTTCCGTCTGCATCTGTAACCTTTGAATAAAGCGTAGGTCTGTTATATACACCCGAGTTCGCGATAGTTGCAAACGCTGCCGTTGTTTCCATATTTGTAACACCGTGTGTAATACCGCCGAGCGCAAGAGCCTGATGGATATCGCTCATTACCTGTCCGTCTTTGGTTACTTCTCGATCAACCAGAGTGGTGAATCCGAAATTCAGCAAATAATCATAAGCTTTTTGAGGAGTTACCTGGGTTAAAACCTTAACCGTTACGATATTTAGCGAATGAACAATACCTTCTCTAAGAGAACAAATACCACGGTAATTCTGTCCGTACCAGTTTGCGATGGGACGTCCGTTTGTATATGTGAAAGGTCCGTCATATTGAACATCGGCCAAAGTGAATTGATAAGTATCAATGGCAGGTGCATAAGTAGAAAGAACTTTAAACAAAGAACCCGGCTGTCTCATTGAGTCTGTGGCTCTGTTAAGGGTTTTACTTGCTATTTTAGGTCCGCGTCCGCCGACCATGGCAACCACATAACCGGTTGACTGGTCCATAACGGTAATTGAAGCCTGCGGCTGAGGAACAAGATTGTAATTTTCGGCGCGTTCTTCGTCGCCTTCTTCCATGACGGCTGCTTTATAAGCTTCAATGGCTTCCAGAGCTTCTTCTTCCGAATTGTATATAAGATTGAAATTCGAATCAAACTGTTTGAAATAAGCCTGGAACATTTCGGTCGAATGATTAACTACATCTCCGTTGGCCTTATCAATGGTTAACTGATAACTTAGAAGGTATTTTGTTTTTCCTGCATAATTATCTTCGTTTCCGAATACTTCATCGCAATAGCCCTGGATTTCGGGGTTTTGTGTTGAATAAATCTTAAGACCGCCGGAATACAATAATTTATATGCAGTATCTTTATCATACCCTGCGATATTGATAAGATCTTCGGCAACCTGATTCGTAAGTTCGTCTACGAAATAAGAGTTTACATTATTTGTTGCAGCTACTTCGTTGACTTTCTGAATTCTTGAATATACATCATCGGCCATGGCTTCGGAATATTCTTCTTTTGTGATGTAATTCAGTTTTAACATTTTATCGAGAACGACTTTTCTTTTCTTTTTGTTTTCCTCGGGGTGGGAGATGGGATTATATCTCGCGGGGTTCTGGGTAATACCTGCCAATACGGCGCTTTCCGAGAGAGTTAACTGATATACGGGTTTTCCGAAATATCTCTGAGAAGCTGCCTGAACTCCGAGCGTATTCTGACCGAGGTTTATTGTATTTAAATAATATTCAAGAATTGTTCTCTTATCGAGTCGCTTTTCATATTCGATTGCAAGATACTGTTCCTGAATCTTTCTTTTAAATCTTACTATATCATCTGTTTCAGTTACCCAGCTTTCGTCAAAAACATTATTTTTCAAAAGCTGCTGTGTGATGGTTGAAGCACCCTGATGGAATTTACCGCCGGCTTTGATGCCTTCATATCCCGCACGGATGATACCTTTGATATCGATACCGTTATGCTCGTAAAAACGCTCGTCCTCTGTTGCAACAAACGCATCTGCGAGATACTGCGGAATTTTATCCATTGCAACGTAACTACGGTTGGCATTTGATGTAACAAGTTTTGTCATTTCATGACCTTCGCAGTCATAAACCAAAGTTGCATAACCTGAAGGAATAAGATAATCTTCCTCAATTTCCGGGGAGCTTGCCAATACTCCGTTAAAAGCACCCAGGCCTACGCAAAGCAAAAGAACGCATCCGATAATTGCACCGATAAATAACAGTTCCATAATGGATACTTTAAAGAGATTGGCGACTTTTATGCTCTTTGAACGCATCTGTCGCAATGTTCTTTTAATACCTAATTTTGAAAAATTCATTTTCGTGCCTTTCGATTAGTAAAAGTTATATGTTAAAATGAAAATCGTTATCTTTATCTATATATAGTGGTCTTAAAAATACACATAAAATCAAATATATATTATACTATAAAGTATCTTTTTTGTTAATACATATTATAATGAAGCGTTTTTTGGCAGAATTTTGGGACAAGCGTTATTTTCGGTTTGTTAGAGACAATGGGGTGAATTCATATATCTTGTAAAATGGCATATGCTTTGATAGAATAATACTCGAGGTAAAAATGAGAAAATTAACTGAATCCCGGGAAGGGATATATATCGAAAAAAAGTCCAAATTCATATGTCATCTTTACAGTGTAAAAAACGTCGATGAAATTACCGAAATTTTAAAAAGCGAAAAGAAAAAGTATTACGATGCGAGACATCATTGTTTTGCTTATATTTTGGGTGATGACGCATCGGATATTAAATGCAGTGATGACGGAGAACCTTCGGGTACGGCAGGAAGACCGATGCTCGATGTATTGCAAAAAGAAGGTGTCACCGATATTCTTTGCGTTGTGATAAGATATTTCGGAGGTACGCTTCTTGGTACGGGCGGTCTTGTAAGGGCTTACCAGAGCGCTTTGAAGGATGCAATCGAAAAGTCTTCTTTCAAAAATGAGAGAGAGGCAGTGATTGTTAAGTATAAATATGCATATAATTTTGATGCAAAAATTTCTTCGTACTTAAGAGATAAAAACATAAAGGTTTTGGCAAATGATTATTCCGATATGGTGGAAATAACCATTGTTTTGGAGAAAGATATTTATTCTTCGATTGATTTAAGATTAACGGATATTACGGGCGGCAGCATAGAAAAGATTGATGAAACTCTTTGTATGTATGCTCTCGATTAGTAAAAGGAGATAAAATGAGTTACGCTGATCAGATTTTTATTAATATGTGCAAGGATATTCTTGAAAACGGTACAAGCACCGAAGGAGAAAAGGTCAGACCTCACTGGGAGGATGGCACAAGCGCTTATACGATTAAGAAATTCGGTGTTGTAAACAGATATGATTTATCAAAGGAATTTCCTCTTATCACATTAAGAAAAACTGCACTTAAGTCCGCGACAGATGAAATTTTATGGATATGGCAGAAAAAATCCAATAATATCAATGATCTTCACAGTCATATCTGGGATGAATGGGCTGATGAAAACGGTTCCATAGGAAAAGCTTACGGATACCAGCTCGGCGTAAAACATCAGTATAAAGAAGGCATGATGGATCAGGTGGACAGGGTAATTTTTGATTTGAAAAACAATCCTTTCAGCCGTCGTATTATGACGAATATCTACGTTCATCAGGATTTGCATGAGATGAATCTTTATCCCTGCGCTTACAGCATGACATTTAATGTAACGCAAAAGAAAGGGGAAGACAGACTGACCTTAAATGCGATTCTGAATCAGCGTTCACAGGATGT
>DFEM01000159.1 GCA_002369155.1 Lachnospiraceae bacterium UBA3802
CGGGATCGACTTCTATATTCTTGTTGCAGCTTGTGCATTTTGCGATAACCGTTTTTGTCTTTGATTCTGTGTTTTCTCTTGCAATCGTTATATATTTTTTAATGTTGTATGCCAGATTTTGAATTGCATTCGGCTCGGTAAGAAGCTGAGCCTGTCTCTGGCTGAAGGCTCTGGGAAGATCATCAATATTGTCGCAAGCGAAGAAGAGCTGTTTGTCTTTGTCGTTCTCTCTTAATTTAAGGAATCTGCTCCACTCGTTTTTTACCCATGTGGCTTCGAAATACTCAGGTCTTGTTCCGATAACCACCATTACTTGTGCACTCTTTAATGCAGCGAAAATATAGGGTTCAAAATTAACCCCGATTTTATCCTGCAATGTCACTCTGGAGAAGAATACTTTATAGCCGTAATTTTCCAGTCTTTCATAAAGATCGAGCGCAAGTCCGCTGTCTTCTGTCTGTTTCCCTGTATCATCATCCGTCTCTTTATAACAAATGAATACATCATAAGGTTTTTCATTGGAGGCTATGTTTAAATACTCATCCTGAATGCTTTGAATCTCTTTTGCAGCTGCATTCAGTTTTTCTTTCTGCTCATCGTCTGCGAGATTAACTGCCTCTGTAAATGTCGCAGATGCAATTATTCTGTCATCCTTTATTCTGTGCATGGTCGGTATGTATCTGTCGGATGCGGGATCCTTGACATATTCGATTCCGTATTCGCAAAGAGTCTGTGCCCAGAGTACATCCGCTGTGGGAGGATTCTGTGCAAGGATTTCATCATATACACGAAATGCTCTGTCAAATTCGCACTGCTGCCTTAAAGAATTTGCTCTGTTTAAAAGATTGATAAACCTGCCCGTATCACCGCATATAATATTGGTTGCGCCGCAATATTCGCATTCGCATATTGATCCCGATACCTTTAGCGCTGCGCCGCAGCATTGACAATTCAAAGCCTCTACACTCATTTATTTTCACCTCACAAAATTTCTCCTACTATTTTACCAAAATTCAGAGTCTTTTTAAATCAAAAAACAAAGCACCACCGGAAATAAATTCCAATGATGCCCTGTTTTTATATAAGCCTTTTTTATGTACTAATTATATCGGATTCTTTTTTATTTCTTTAACCTCTGACACAAAGATTTTTGGCTACCAAATCTTCCATTCGTCTTCTTGGTTATTCTCTCCGTTACCGGGGCTTCCTCCTCCTTCTTCGTCGGAATCATTGTTATCGGATCCGCCTCCGCCGCCTTCTCCTTTAAAATCATCTTCACTCAATCCGTAATTGTTCTCATAGTACTGTCTGTCTTCGGATCTTTCTTTTTGATTTTTCTCTTTCTGATTCTGGATGGATTCCTTTATTTTGTCTTCTCTTGCCGAATCACTGTTATTTTGGCTGTTGCCGCCTTCATCCTCATTCTTATCGTCATTGCTGCTGTCACTATCGCTTTCACCGTCATCTTCTCCTTCGCCGCTGCTGTCTTTTTTAAGGAGTTCGTCGATTTCGTCTTTTAAGATCTGTGCCTGTTCATAATGACCGTCTTCATCTTCCTCATGAGCACATCCTTCTTCCGTAAGGTATGATTTGGCAGTAAGAAGCGTCTCCTGGACAATCCTTCCGTCATGATCGAGATCATCAACCGTTTCGGCATTAAGGAAAGATTCCCATTGGCTGTCGCTTATCTGGTAGATCGAAGCGAGAGCCATGTTGACTTTAACAGGGCATTCCTTACCGTAGGGAATTCCGTTTGCTACGGCTCTGTAATATGCATCCTCAGCCGTTTTGTAGTAGCCGTGCGATAAAGCGTAATTGCCGATGTTATAATTGACTACATATCCGTCAGGGAAGTTTAATCCCATAAGGACCATTTCAACCGCAGGCTGAGGCTTTCCGAGTCTTGCCGTTGCAACGTAAAAAGCATTCAAAAGCCATCTTCCGATCAAAAATGAAGCGCAGATGAATGAAATGATTGCGACAGTAAGGAATGAAATCCAAAGCCATGCTGCAATTTGAGGTCTTTTAAATTGTTTTTTGTTTCTTTGTTTTTTTGCCATGTTTTTTTAATACTATTGCGTTTTCTCTGATTCTTATCACAAGTTCGATTGCAAGTAAAACAGCAAGAAGAGGAACATATTTATAATGTGTATCGTAGTAATTGACAATATCGTTTCTTCTCTCTGTTACGGTAGCGCTTGTCGCTTTTATCTTGTCTGTCACGGGAGCAAGATTCGTGCCCTTGTCTCTGTGAATATATTCAACTCCGAGTCCGTAAGCAATGTTTCTTAAATTATCTTCATCGATACATGAAACTGCCGGAGCATTGCCCGAAGTGCCACCGAGACTGAATGTCGAATTATCATCATAGACCGTAAATGTGTATTTATCCTGCATTTGACCGCCCGTTTCGGTTCCGTATCCGATGACGGCACCGCCATCCACCAGATCACCCAATTGAGCGTAATCATATGCACTGTTTTCAGGATGCGTCACTTCACCGTCCGATAAGAAAAATACAATGGTCTGTCTGTTTTCCTTTTTGTTGGAAGAGATTAGAAGACTTTGCAAATCATAGTAGGGAGTCTCCATTCGGCTTCCCGTAAGGCCGTAAGAATCATCACCGTTAACTACCGGGGTCTGTATGTTTTTAAGGAGTCCCGTAACAGTATCTTTATCCTGCGTAAACGGGGACAGTACCACGGATTTGTTTTGGAAAGTAATAAGTGCGAAATTGGCTCCTGCAAGATCGTTCATTATTCCTTCAACATCTTTTTGCGCTGCCGCAAATCTGGTAGTGACCGGACCGTCATCAGCCCACATGCTGAGCGTCGTATCAAGCACGAATAAAACATCAAGGTTGCCAAGCGGAACATCAATTCCCCTTTCTTCTCTCATGGGTCGAAGTGCTATGACAAATGCCAGGGCAGCTATGCCGAGTCGAATGAAAAATTCGAATGTACTTTTTATTCTGTTTTCCTTACTCCTGATCCATATGATAAGTATTACCAAAGCCGCTATGGCAAAGAATACAATCAGTACGGGAAGAGGAATGACAGGGTTTATTTTCCTCATCTTATTTTCCCTTTAAGAATGATGTGCAAATGATTGAACCTGTAAGACCTATAAGCAGTACAATGATTCCGGGTACAGGTAAATCAGTCTTTCTTTTCATGACAATATCATCGACCGTCATGGCTTCATGTTCTCTTATCTTTTCGACAATATCGGGTACGCTGTTTTTCTCTTTGTCCTCGATGTAAAATTCACCGCCGGTATACTCAGTCAGCCATTTTAATTCATCCGACCATTCTTTATATTCCTTGTCGGTATATTCCGAATAGAAATTCTCCCTGCAGGGATATACGGCAAATACCTTTACATCGTTTCTTTTGCAAAGTTCAAATGCCTCTTTCACTTCGGGGAATTGAGGCTTTGTTGTGGTTTTTTCGTTATCCGTTACGAGGATAATCACTCTGGTTCTTTTTGAATCACCGATTGAAGGGAAGCTGTATAATGCGGATGCAAGTCCTTCACCGACAAGCGAGCTTCCTTTGGTTTCAAGATCCACGAGTGTTCCGGCTTCGAAATAACTTAATTTATTCTGCAGTTCACTATACTGATCCCATTCTTCCTCTATGAGATCTGTTTTGTAATAACCGTGATCAACATATCTGGTCCAGTAATCTTTTTGAAGGGAGAAATACTCTTTGAGTTCTTCCATTCTCATTACCACATAATCATAGTCATCGGTTAAGGGAACATATACAAGCGAAGAAGAATTAAACATTGTGATGCCGAATCTGTCGCCTTTAAGCTCCATTACCACCTGTTCGAGATAATCGGCAAGTGCGTAGTTTAGATCATACATTGAATAAGATACATCAAGGCACAAGAATATATCCCTCTTTTGCACACCCGTCTTTATCGTCTGAATCTTATACGGTCTGGCAATCAAGACAAGAGCGGCGATTATCGCCATGACCATGAATAACTCATTGAAAATTGTAAGTATTATTTTTCTTACAACGATTATCTTGTATACGGGGAGGGATTTGACTATTGAAGACGCACCGGTCCTTAAGCCGCCTTTGTATATCCTCTTTCTTAATGCGGGAATTACATGAAGAAGAATGCAAAGTAAAAAAAGCACCGGTATCCCTATTATTAATACCAAAGGATGCATTAACTCCATGTGTTCAACAACCTTTTTGCCTTCTCGGCATCTACTCTGAAATCTCTTTTTGTCTTTAGCGCAAACTCAGGATAATAACACCCCTCGATAAGAGCAGCGAATTCTTTTATTCTTGTCACTCTTAAATCCGGCGCTTTAACATTAACCGTATTCGGATCCTCGCCCGCCATCTGCTTAATCTCCGCGAGAGTAAGACAGGTATGATCCTTTCCGGTCGTAGCAGTAAGATACTCCCTTATGGTTACGCTGAGACGCTGGTAACTCTCTCTGGTATCGATATTGGATCTGCTTAGTTCAAAAACAATCTGATCTATATCATACAAAGCCTTCTGTCTGCTGTTGACATACTTGGGTCTTTCCGGGACAGGACTCTTTTTATGCACTTTTGCTTTATTCGGAGCAATCTTGAAAATGATGATTATGATGATTAACAACGCGGAAAGCAAAAAGAGTATTCCGCCGATAATTAACCATAATGTATTCATCATAAGCTCCGGTTGCATTTTAACCGAAAATTCCACTTCTTCCCCTCTCAAACAGATTTAGAACCGTATCGACCACACTGTCCTCGTTCGCTACCGTCTCGAGCACGACGCGGTTTTTTAAAGCATCCGCTTTAAAACGATTCATTATCCTGCTTCTCTCTTTTTTCTCAGCCCTCTTAAGAGCGTGACTTCCTGCGATAAATCTGTCGATGTATGATTCGCCTATTCGATCATACACTCTTCCTCCTGTAGCGAAAGCATCATCAATACAGATGAAATAAACATCATTTCTCTCCGTCATTCTCGAAAGGGTATCATATTTGACCGACCTTAATCCCGCAATATCGGTAATGACAAAGACTATCATGCGGCGCATCGAAAACAACTGAAGTTCGTTCATGATAAGTTTGTCCAAATCCGAGCGATGTTCCGCAAAAACAGAATTTCCGTAGGTATGGATCAATTCCTCAACATATACACCGCCCGCTTTAAACGGCGTGGTAACCATTCCTTCTTTGCCGTCATATGCCAAAGCCACATCGGACCCCTGTCTTCCAAGGAGGTAACCTATTACTCCGAGAGACATAAGTGCAATGTTTGCTTTGTACGAACCTTTCGGTGTATCGGCATCCATTTTGATACCGGTATCCGCGATGACGAGCACGCTATGCTTTTTTTCCGCAATATATCTTCTGACCAGAATCGAGTCGTTTCTTGAAGATGCTTTCCAGTCGATTGAAGTAATATCGTCACCGAGCGCATAATCCTTAAGATCAAGGAATTCAAGGCTCTTGCCGATATAAACCGAATTATACCCCCCGTCAAGAATATTGGTAGTCTTTCGGGAAGTATAAAGCACTGCATCTTTACTTATTCTGGTCAAAAATTCGTAATCAAGTTTCATATCAGGGTGTTCTCAATTTCGATGTGATTGTATCGATAATATCCTCTACTTTTACCTTCTCTGCTATAGCCGAATAATTAAGAGCTATACGATGACGAAGTACCAGATGCGCCATGTCTTTAACGTCTTCGGGAACAACATAAGTTCTGCCGTTCAAAAGAGCCCTTGCCTTGGCAGTACGCATGAATGCGATGGATGCTCTCGGGCTCGCTCCCATTTTGATATATCCTGCCATCTGGTCTCCGAGAACATTTTTCGGATATCTTGTGGCAGTTACGATCGAAGCTATGTATTGTTTGATTTTATCGTCAATATAAACATTCTCCGTGATTCTCTGAAGCATATCGACAGCCTTTACGGTCATTACGGGAGGTTTCTTCTCAAATGCATGATTTTCAATTCTGTTTAAGACCTCAACCTCATCCTGCTCTGTGGGATATGCGATAACTTCCTTGATCATGAATCTGTCGGTCTGCGCCTCGGAAAGAGGATAAGTTCCTTCCTGCTCGATAGGGTTTTGCGTAGCGATTACAATGAAAACATCTTCGGGCATTTTGTAGCTTTCCGTACCGATTGTAACCTGATGTTCCTGCATGGCTTCAAGCATGGCGGACTGAGTCTTTGCCGATGATCTGTTAACCTCATCAAGAAGCACAAAATTGGCAAATACGGGTCCGAATACGGTATCGAATTTCGATGTCTCCCTGTTGTAAATCTGTGTACCGATAATATCGCTCGGAAGCAAATCGGGCGTACACTGGATTCTTGAAAACTTTCCGTCAACCGCATCTGAAATAGCCTTTGCGGCAGTGGTCTTTGCAAGACCGGGAACGGATTCTATAAGAATATGACCGTCCGCAAGAATAGCCGTTATAAGTGAATTCTCCAGTCTCTTTTGACCGACAACCACACTTTCAAAGTAGGTTGACAGTTTCTTAATCATATCACGGCTGTACTCAAATTCTTCCTGAGTCACCTTGGACTGATCCTTATCGTAGCTCATTTTATTTTCCCCTTTCAAATCTGAAATTTAGTTTCCGGTTTTTTTCTTCTCATTAAGCATTAATTCTGTGTTCATCAAGTATCTCTGCTATAAGTCTTTGTTCCTCGGGTATTATCCTGTTTAATTCAGCACTGAGAATATATTCTTCAAGCTTCTTTACAAAGATAACGTCATAATCGAGTTTAATATTTTTCTTAAGATAAAGTTTGCTGTTGCTGAGTACCAGTACAGGCTTGACTTCTATCTTTTCCTTTGCGTTGTAAAGGATATTCTTCAAATGATCCCTTTCGGATAAAATCTGCAAAGTCGGGGATTTAAGTTCCCTGTTTGCGCCGTTCTTTCTAAGAGTCCATTTATCGCCTTTGTCGATAAATAAAGATGCTTTGTTCTTTCCGTCCTTTGATACGCCGAATGCTTTGGTCTCAAGAGAAAATACACCGTTTTCGCCGATTACGATATGATCGTATTCTCTTTTTACGCCATCATACAAAAGTACGGGTCCGTTGATTACAAGGTATCCTTTTTCCTTTAATCGGTTTAATACCTCACGAACCGTTTCCTCTCCCTGATTGCCGATTTCTTTTCTCTCGTATTCGTCCTTGTTGTCGTTTCTGTTTCGAAGTTTGCTGTCTCTCGTCTCGTAATCAGGTCTCTCATCGCACCCGTTAACTCCTTTGGATACGATAAATATTCTGAATTCTTCTTTGTCTTCAACGCTTATATTGGGATTGGAAAAAATAACATTATAAAAAATTCCCTTAAGATCTCCTTTTTCGCGTCCTGTATATTCTCTCTTTACAATCTCGCCTTTTTGTCTTTTGACATATCCGCCGGGATATTTCTTAAGGAATGCGAAGAATTCTTCAAACTCCTCACTGTTGCAGTTGCGATGGACCTTTTTTTTATAATGTTCAAAATGCTTTTGTGTTAATTCTCTTTCTTTGGGTTCCTGCTTCTTAAGGATTGCGATGACCACCGAAGCGACTATCGCAATAAGAGCAAGTACTCCAAATACGTACTTCATCATCTTAAAATCTCCATATTCCTTTCCATAATAACAAAAAAAAAGAAATATAGCAAAAATGTCTATATTTCTTCTTCAGTATTTTCTTCTTTCCTGTTTTATCGGTAGCCGGCACTTTCGCTGATTAACTGTTCTATCAGTTCCTCAAGGTTGGATGCGTATATCTTATACTCCTCGGTTTCTCTTTGCATCTCAGATTTTTTTAATTTCTTCTTGGTCTCGTTGTGCAAAAGCTCTCCGTAGGTATAAGGCTTGGCATTGGCGATTCTGGCGATTTTCTTTTTTAAGGATTCGATTCTTTCATCAATCCTTGTATCGTCGCTCTTAAATCCCGCAGTTCCAAGGTCTGAGAGAGTCTTGTCAACCGCAACTTCTATATTGCTTAACGAGTACACATCGTATTTATAATATGCCTCATTGGCCTGATTCCAAAGTTCTTTGAGGCGCTGAACATTCGCGGTCATCAGATTGATATCGGGATGCAACACCTTGGCTATACGATGATATATGTTTTTGGATGTCTCGATGGATTCTTCGTCCGCAACGCCTCTTTCTTTTATCTCATTTGCCTCACGGATGATTCGTTTTAATTCGGCGTAATACCCCTGCATATCATTGTCCATCTGCTCATTCATGTCATCGACGTTAATCTTGACGCCTCTGTTAATCTTGGCACGACAATACCCTATCGTTTTCTTTAAGCGGATACATTCGATTTTTGCCTTGAAATTCTCCGCAAACAAATCGCCGAATTCTCTCATATATCCGATTTCGTATGAAAAAGCATCTTTCATATACTGCTCTTTTTCGATTATTAAATTTTCCAATATTTCTTTTTTTGACAAATCGGACATATAATCTCCAAATTTCTAAAATGAATAGCTCTCCTCGCACTCAGGTGCTTTAATACCGTTTCCGGGTCCCATGAAAATGGCCGGATCGTTGTTTACCATCATGGAAGTACGACTGAATTTAAAGGTATCGCTTCTTCTTGTATCACTCATTCCGAAATAATCCAAGTCGGGTTCTGCTCCCGCAACATCGGAATAACGTTTATCGTATGCGAGTTTTTCAAGAGCGGGATCGCAATGATAATATTTGCCGTCCGCTCCTATGATTATCCATTCCCAAAACATACCATCCGCGATTCTTTCGGAAACCAGTTCTTTTCCTTTATCGGTAAATACACCGTTATATGCCATTATATCCAGTGCCTCTATATGTACCTGATTCAAAAGGAAAACATATAAAAGGCAAAAATTATTTTCGCCGTTGAATTTACGTTCGGATACGTTCTTTACGACACTTCCGGCTGTAACTACCGGCTCGTCTGTATTAAACTGCGCAGGATCGAAAGACATACTTCCCTCGACTAACTCAAATTCCATATCCTTAATAATCTGCTTATACAGTTTCGAAGCCGTCTCAATCTGAGAATCATCGGGGCTCACGCATTTGTTGATGGTATCGGTTGCATAGGATTTGAAATCCTCGAAATACTTTGCAGCCTCATCGGTACTGATATCATCACGGCTTTCCAAAGTAAAGCCTCCGTACTCTGAAACTTCTGAGCCTTCACTGACATAATACGAAGGAAAATACTTTAATGCATATGTATTTTCATCGATTGGCTCCACATCCACAGCTGAGGCAATCGGATTTGACAGGGATGCCAGAATCATGGCCTGATCAAATTCCTCTTGGGATAATGCTTCCTCCTCGGGCAAATCCAAATCAATTTCGGTTGAGACATTATCAATGGCATAAAGAATATCCTTCGCCACCTTAACAATCTTCGGCTTGTCTTTGTACTGATTTAAATACATCTGCGGAATATCCACGGGGTTGTATACATATCTTCCGCTTTCTTTGATGGAATTCGGTTCCGGTTTTAATGCATCGGCGTAAAGAACCGAAGGATCGGACGGGACGCCCTCTTTTGCCGCTCCCTCTTCACCTGCGTTAACATTCTCTTCATCAACCGGTATGGGATAATCATTCGGATCTATTTGTTGTGTCCTGCATCCCGATAAAGCAACCACGGATACTGAAAAAACAATGGTAAAAATTCTCGTAAAATGTCTTTTGACTGAATTGGTCATTTTGTCCTCCCGTCTAGTAAATACAGTCTTTTGTCGTTTTCAGCGTCTCTGTCTGAATATTTCATACATCATTAAAGAAGCGGCTACCGAAGCATTAAGACTCTCCACACTGCCGCACATCGGAATATATGCGACATTTTCGCATGCCTTAATCGTGCTTTCCTTAAGTCCGTTCCCCTCGTTTCCCACTGCAAATGCACTCGGTTCTTTGTAGTCATACAAGTCATAAGCTTTTGCTTCTTTGTTTAATGCGAGCGCATATGTATGAATATTGTTCTTTTTTAATACGGCAATTGTCTCTTCGATATTGTCGGTGTAGGCAAATTTGGTACGGTATATGCTTCCCATGGTGGACCTTATAACCTTTGGATTAAAAATATCCACGCAGTCCTTACTCATTACAATACCGCTTACGCCTGCGCCTTCCGCACTCCTTATTATCGTCCCGATGTTTCCGGGATCCTGAATGTTTTCAAGTAAGGCAATCGAAGGATTATCGGATTTAAGAATATCGTTAATGTCTGATTCGGGAATTTTTACCACCGATAAAATACCCTGTGGAGTAACCGTATCCGATACTTTTTTGAATACGGACTCCGACAATACTTCGTAGCCGATTCGCTCCAGTTTCTTTTTTACATCAATCCCAAACGAATCGTAAGCGCCTTCTTTAATATAGACTTCGAGTATGTCGCCTTTTGGAGCCTCTTCAAACATCTTGATGCCCTCGGCGATGAATTTGCCCTCTTTCCTTCGAAAAGACGCTTTGCTCATGAGTGTCTGTATGTATTTGACTCTGCCGTTTGATGCACTCGTTATCATCTTTTCTCCATTACATAGAAAGCATTCTGCTTACTCTGTATTCGTATTCTGATATGTCTTTTTGCATTAAAAGCGCTTCATCGATATCAAAATCCACAAATTCGCCCATGCTGTGTGCCACTACTCTGTTGGTCTTGCCTTCGCAGAGAATCTCTGCCGCATAAGAGCCCATGATGGATGCATAGAATCTGTCCTTACAGGTAGGTGAACCGCCACGCTGCATGTAACCCAAAATCGTGGCTCTTGTCTCAATACCCGTGGCTGCTTCGATTCTTCTTGCCATACTGGTTGAATGTCCGATGCCTTCGGCATTGATTATGATATGGTGTCTCTTGCCTTTTTTTCTGTTTTGAATAATGTTGTTTATGATTGTCTGCTCGTTGTAATCATATTTTTCGGGAATAAGGATATCTTCAGCGCCGTTTGCGATTCCGCACCAAAGAGCGATGTATCCGGCATTTCTTCCCATAACCTCGATGATACTGCATCTCTCATGTGAGGATGATGTATCTCTTACTTTGTCTATGGCTTCCATGGCTGTGTTGATGGCAGTATCAAATCCGATTGTATAATCGGTGCAGGCGATATCAAGGTCGATGGTTCCGGGAACGCCTATCGTGTTGATGCCGTGCTTTGAAAGAGCCTGTGCTCCTCGGTAAGACCCGTCGCCGCCGATAACCACTATGCCGTCGATTCCGTGCTTTCTGCACATCTCGGCGCCCTTGCTCTGGCCCTCTTCGGTCATAAATTCAGTACATCTTGCAGTACCGAGTATCGTACCGCCTTCGTCGATAACATCGGACACACTGCTTCTGTTCATATCCACGATTTCTTCTGCAAGAAGTCCCGCATATCCTCTCTTGATTCCTTTTACGGCCACGCCTTTGCAAAGCGCCGTTCTTACAACACCTCTTATGGCCGCGTTCATGCCGGGTGCATCTCCTCCGCTTGTAAGAACTCCGATTGTTTTAATCTCAGCCATTTTTATTCCTCCTTATTGACAAGGTTATCTGATTACCGCAGTTTTTTCTCCGAGAATTGCTTCAATCTCGGGAATGATATTTTCATCGGCTTTTATGCCGAGTTCTTTTTTTGTTAACGTCTTAAGCTTGTTTTCTTTGATGACACGAATGTTTACGGTGTCCGTTCCTCTGTGATCCCAGAGCACCTCGTAAACCTTGTCCCACAATTCATTATACTTTTCCATATCGTCAAACTTCAACCACAATGTTTTGGGTACGTCTTCAAAGGATGTGATTTCCTCGACGATAATCTTTGAATTTTCTTCATCTTCCGTTGATACTCTGCCCGATACGAATACAAGATTGTCTTCCGTGAGCATGTCTCTTACTCTCTCGTAAGCCTTGGGGAATACCATTGCTTCCACACTTCCGAAGAGGTCTTCGAGTTCGAATATCGCCATCGTCTCTTTTTTCTTGGTAAGTCTGACGTTAAGGTTCGTGACGATACCGCCGATTTTTACCTGTTTCTTGTCGGGAAGACGACTGCCCTCGAGTTCTGCCTGATAGATAAAATCGCTCGATACGGCAGTTATGTTCTTTTTCCAGATATCCTTTACGTCATCAAGCGGATGTCCGGAGATATAGACTCCGAGTACTTCCCTCTCCATCTGAAGTATCATGTCCTTGGGGAATTCCTCCACATTCGGAAGCTTTATCTCCATGGCCTTTTTATCTTCTTTTGGAAGCATGTCAAATATCGTCATCTGATTCGAATCGAGTTTCTTTCGCTCTGCGATGACATCGTCTATCAACATCTCGTAGACCTGGATATACTGTTTTCGGTTGCCTCCGAGACTGTCAAATGCTCCGGCTTTTATGAAGTTTTCAACGGCACGCTTGTTGACATCCTTGCTGCCCATTCTTCTTATAAAATCCGATATGCTCTCAAATCTGCCGTTCTCTTCCCTCTCTTTGACAATCCTGTCGATTACGGGACCACCGACATTTTTGATGGCTTTAAGAGAATAAATGAGTTTTCCGTCTTTTACGGTAAAGTCCCTGAATCCCTCATTGATGTCCGGAGGGAGAACTTCTATGCCCATTTCTCTTGCGGAATTGATATATTCAGCCGTCTTCTCGGGGTTGTCGATATAGCAGGTGATAAGAGCTGCCATAAACTCGAGAGGATAATAATATTTCATGTATGCCGTCTGATACGATACCACGGCATAAACCGCCGAATGTGATTTGTTGAACGCGTATGCGGCGAATGTCTTCATCTCGGAGTAAATCTGTTTTGCGACATTTTCGGGAATGCCTCTTTTTATACAGCCTTCGATTCCCTTATGCTCGTCGCCGTAGATAAAGATTCTGCCCTGCTCTTCCATCTCCTCGGCTTTTTTCTTCGACATAATCTTACGAACCTTGTCTGATCCGCCCATTGAGAATCCGCCGAGATCTCTTACTATCTGCATTAC
>DFEM01000030.1 GCA_002369155.1 Lachnospiraceae bacterium UBA3802
TATCAACTATGAAACTTGTTAATCTGAAATGCCCGAATTGTGATGGGGTACTTACGAAAACAGAAGATTCTCTGCATTGCGAATCCTGTGGGGCAAATTTTGCTATTGACTATGATGAATCGGATGTTGAAATTGAAAGACTCCGTATGGAGGCTGCAAAGGAGAAAAAAGAAAACAATTCAACCGGAATAACTAGTGGGAAAGAGAAGAATACAAAAGCTTCCCGACTGATTATTTTGATAATTGTATTTCTTGTTGTTGCGATTCCTTTCTGTTTTGCTGGCCTGGTATTGTTTCAAAAGAATATGGTGGATAAATCTAATTCCGCTGTTGTTGGGAATGTGGAGAAGGAAGAAACTGATGATTATCAGGTTACAGCGGAAGATGTAAACGGAATGCTGGATGAATTCATAGAGTCCGGAAAAATCGTACAAATGAATATCGAACAATGTGCGTACTGGGATGCTGTAAGCGCTCTTAGGAATTATCAGAAAACAGATGCAGTGTTCGAGGCAGCATATCTGATTACAGATATTCCAAATGAAAACCCTAAGAAGTCAAATAGGCTGGTTATTATTTACCAGGTTACCTGGTATAACGAGAATTACGGGGAACAGATTTGTTATGATGCCGTTTATTTTGAAGGATTGCGTGTGAATCCAAATGGTGGTGTAATCAGCGATTTTGACGGAAAAACAATTAACAGAAGCGATGCAGCATGGGGATGGTCCATGGCATATAGCTTTGAAGATTTGAATCAATGCTATCGGGAAAATGTAACTGCGCTTGGCGGGAAAACGGAAAAATTGACAAAATGAGATAAAACAAGAGAGCATTTGAATCTGCTTGAATGATTAACCCGAAAGGGTGACCCAATCGTGAAACTGCAGAGAAGTATATTCAGATTGCAGCGGCCACAAAAGAACATCAAAAAGTGCTCGTAAACGTGCTAAATTAGTGGATTTTTCAGAAGCAAAAAAGGCTTGGACCACTTTTGGACCACTTTTTTGGGCATAAAAAAACGCCCCAAATCATTGATTTTAGGGCATTTCTAAGCGCAGCTCGTAGCGGAATCGAACCGCTGATTCTGCCGTGAGAGGGCAGCGTCTTAACCGCTTGACCAACGAGCCATATTAAAAACTGCAAGAATCATTCTATTATATCATCCGAAAAAAATCAAGTCTTTTTTAAATTAAGTGTTTTAGGCGGTTTATTATCGATATTATCAATCGGATGAATAATTAACTTCTCTCCACGGATCCTCTTCGGTCATGCTCCTTATAATAATCGGCTTTATCCATGTACATAAGCGAATCGATGCTGTTTAAGAGAGAGGATACATCTCCCTGTTTTAAATCGTATAAATCGGTACCTATTGCAACCGAAAGTTTGTAGGGCTTCCCGGAAGTGCTGTTATATTCATCGAAAGCTTTGTTTATTCTGTTTTTATATTCATCAAGTTCTTCTTTGGAAGAAGTCTTAAGGAGAATCACGAATTCATCGCCGGCGAATCTTACGATTGTTCCGTTTGAAGATATGATCTTTTTCAGAATGGAAGATACGTTTTTAAGTGCGATATCGCCTTCCTCATGAGAATATGTGTCGTTGATGTTTTTAAAACCGTTCATATCAAGCATCATGGCACCGATTGTACCTTTTCTCTCGGATTTAAATCCTTTTTTCAATTCATCAAGATAATATCTGTTAAATACCCCTGTCAGTTTATCGAGGAATATGTTTTCGTTTTGCAGACATAAAACGGTACTGCAGACTGCTATACCCACGCTGGGCCAGATTACAGATACGCCGTACATAAGACCCTGGATGAGCAAGCCCACGAATACTGGGATAAAAAACTGCCATGCGGGGAAAAACTTTAAAAGTTTTCCTTTGCCTCTTGCTATAAAGAAAACAAGCAATCCGTATAACATCATGCCGGCTTCGACGGCAATATAAACCCAGAAGAAGGATTTACGAACGTAGATGTTGTCGGGACCTACTGTAAAAATAATCGGAACGAATATATTAATGAAAAGCATTAGCATTTCAAGGACGCAAAGTGCGAACACGACAATAATCTGAACACGAGAAAGGGTTTTGTTTATGTGGGAAGTAATCAAAGTTACGTAGCAGGGACCGATTATTACGTTCAAAGAGAAGAGGATGGTATTCGTGATAAATACCATTATATGATTGAAATTGCCAGGGATTCCGTCGAGTATAAAGGCGAGAGGCTCATCGATACAACCGATTATTACGGTAATTATCATCATTAAAAGAAGTTTGCTTTCTCTGGATTTGACACGTGTCATCCAGCCACGGCTTAAGAGTAAAATGAACATCAAAACAAGGCCAAACAAGTTGGTTAATAATATCGATGTCAGATTTAAACCGGTGACGGGATTAGTCCAAACCATAACAGAACCCTCAAAATACGTACAACTAGATTATAACCGCATATATTTTTTCAGTCAATTTGAGTTTTCAACATTTTAATGAATAATTATAAAATCCTGAATTTCAGGGCTTTTTTCCGATTAATGATTTTTTGACTTTACCACCCTTGTTTGCTATACTTTTCAGGTAGGTAATAATCATGAAAAAGTTTGCAAAACACATTATTTCCGCCGTTCATGAAAATTCGATTGCCGAAGAAATCGGACTTGAACCCGGAGATGAGCTGTTAAAAATAAATAATACACCGATAAAAGACATCCTTGACTACATGTTTCTCGTTCAGGACGAGGAAATTGTATTGACGGTAAATACCAAACAGGGAGAAATCTGTGAGGTAGAGATTGAAAAAGATTTTGATGAGGATCTCGGCATAGAGTTTGAAAATGACTTTATGGACGAATACAGATCCTGCAAAAACAAATGTATTTTTTGCTTTATAGATCAGCTGCCTCCGGGAATGAGAGATACTTTGTATTTTAAAGATGACGATGACAGACTGTCGTTCCTCCAGGGCAATTACGTAACTCTCACCAATATGGATGATGACGAACTTGACCGTATAATAAGGTATCGTCTCGAACCCATCAATATTTCTTTTCAGACCATGAATCCCGAACTTCGCTGCAAGATGTTAAACAACCGTTTTGCAGGAGATGCATTAAAAAAGGCCAAAAAACTTTATGATGCCGGGATTATAATGAACGGGCAGATCGTTCTTTGCAAAGGCTTTAACGACAAAGAGGAACTTGAGTTTTCTTTATCGGAACTCTATAAATATCTTCCGGTACTTGAAAGCGTATCAATAGTACCTGTCGGACTATCAAAATACAGAGAAGGCCTTACAAAGCTTGAACCGTTTAACAAAGAAGATGCAAAAGCGCTTATCGCGACCGTTAAAAAATGGCAGGATAGGGCTTTTAAGGAATATGGAATTCATTTTGTGCATGCATCGGATGAATGGTATCTTTTAGCTGAAGAAGAACTGCCGGACCCCGAAACATATGACGGATATTTGCAGCTTGCAAACGGCGTGGGCATGATTACAAGCGAGAGAGAAGATTTCTATCTCGAATACAATGATTTTCTCGAAGATTACAAAAGAAATCCGAAGCATAGAAAAGTTAAAATAACCTGTGCGACAGGCAAGCTTGCCGGCGGACTGTTAAAAGAACTTGCTTCAAAAATGGAAGAAGCGCTTGATAATCTTGAGATTGATGTAGTAGTAATAAGAAACGATTATTTCGGCGAGATGATAACGGTAACAGGTCTTATTACCGCGACAGATCTGATGGCACAGCTTAAAGACAAAGATATCGGAGATTCGCTTTGCATACATGAGTGTATGCTTCGTTCGGGTGAGGAAGTCTTTCTCGATGACTTTACGATAAGCGATGTGTCCTCGACTTTACAAGTAAATATCGATATTGTAAAATCAAACAGTAGTTTTTTCAAAACGATTTTGGATATTTATAACAGAGCTTAAAACAATAAATTTCAATATATTCAGGTGAAAGATGAGTAAGAGTAAAAGAAGACCGATAGTTGCGGTCGTAGGAAGACCGAATGTGGGCAAATCCACATTGTTTAACTGTCTTGCCGGCGAGAGAATTTCAATCGTAAAAGATACGCCCGGCGTTACAAGAGACAGAATATATGCAGATGTTACATGGCTTGATACAAGCTTTACACTTATTGACACGGGCGGAATCGAACCGGATTCAAAGGATATTATTTTATCGCAGATGAGAGAACAGGCTCAGATAGCGATAGATACCGCCGATGTCATTATTTTTCTGGTGGATGTTAAACAGGGACTCGTGGATGCGGATCTAAACGTTGCCAATATGCTTCGAAAAAGCAAGAAGCCCGTGGTTCTTGTTGTCAATAAGGTTGATTCTTTTGAAAAATTCGGAAATGATGTTTACGAATTTTACAATCTCGGAATCGGCGAGCCTTTCCCTATAAGCAGTGTCAATAAACTCGGACTCGGTGAAATGCTCGACGAGGTTATTTCCCATTTTGACGAAAATCTTTATACGGAAGAAGAGGATGACAGACCCAAGGTTGCCATTGTCGGCAAACCCAATGTCGGAAAGTCCTCCATTATCAATAAGTTAATCGGCGAAAACAGAGTCATTGTGTCCGATATCGCAGGCACAACACGTGATGCGGTTGATACCCAGGTTAAGTATAACGGCAAGGAATATGTGCTTATCGATACGGCGGGACTCAGAAAAAAGAGCAAGATTAATGACGAACTTGAAGCTTTTATGATAGTACGTACCGTTGCTGCGGTTGAAAGATGCGATGTCTGTGTGCTTGTAATCGATGCGACCGAAGGCGTTACCGCGCAGGATGCCAAAATTGCGGGTATCGCTCATGAGCGCGGAAAGGCAATGATCATCGCGGTTAACAAATGGGATGCAATCGAAAAAGACAATAAAACGACGAATGAATTTACCAAAGAAATAAGAACGGTTCTTTCTTACATGCCATATGCGGAGATTCTTTTTGTGTCGGCAGAGACAGGACAGAGACTGCCGAAACTTTTTGAAACAATCGATGCCGTTATGGAAAATCATGCAATGAGAATTCAGACCGGTGTTCTTAACGAAATCATGGTCGAAGCAGTGGCTATGCAGCAGCCGCCTACCGATAAAGGCAAGAGATTAAAACTCTTTTACATTACTCAGGTGGCAGTGAAGCCTCCTACATTCGTTATATTCGTCAACGACAAGGAACTTATGCATTTCTCATATACGAGATATATAGAAAACAGAATAAGGGATACATTCGGATTCAGGGGTACACCTCTTAAATTCATTATCAGAGAACGTCAGGAAGAAAAATAATTTTTACGGAAGGAAGATAAAATGACTAAAATTGCGGTGTTAGGTGCAGGAAGCTGGGGAATTGCTCTTGCAAAACTTTTATACAACAACGGAAATGAGATTACAGTCTGGTCTGCGCTCGAAGACGAGATAAAAATGCTTAACGAAAAGAGAGAGCATGTCGACAAACTTCCCGGAGTCAAGCTTCCGGATGAGATGAAATTTACATCCGATTTAAAAGAGGCGGTTGAGGGTAAGGAAGTTTTGATCATGGCTGTTCCTTCACCTTTTGTTAAATCAACTTCGGCAAGTTTAAAGGAGTTTTATAAAGACAATCAGATAATCGTAAATGTGGCAAAGGGAATTGAAGGAGATACTCTTATGACTTTATCGGAAGTTATCGAGAGAGAAATTCCCGGTTCAACCGTAGCGGTTCTTTCAGGCCCTTCGCATGCGGAGGAAGTGGGAAAAGGCGTTCCCACTACAATCGTGGTTGCCACAAAGAAGAAAGAGACTGCAATCTTTTTACAGAATCTCTTCATGAGCGAAGTTTTCAGAGTATATACTTCACCCGATGTAAGGGGAGTTGAAATAGGTGCCGCATTAAAGAATGTCATCGCGCTTGCCGCAGGTATTGCCGACGGTCTCGGATACGGCGACAATACAAAAGCCGCACTTATAACAAGAGGCATGGCTGAGATATCAAGACTCGGCAAGGCCATGGGCGGAAGACCTGAGACATTCTACGGATTGTCGGGTATCGGTGATTTGATCGTAACATGTGCAAGTATGCATTCAAGAAACCGTCGTGCAGGTATTCTTCTTGCACAGGGCAAGACGCTTGAAGAAGCACAGGCTGAAGTAAAGATGGTAATTGAAGGCGCTAACTGTGCCAAAGCAGCAAAGGCTCTCGCCGAAAAATACGGCGTATCAATGCCCATTGTGGAAGAAGTAAACAAGATTCTTTTTGAAAACAAAGCGGCAACGGATGTTGTCAACGAGCTTATGCTTCGTGATGCAAGAATCGAAATAAAGGCTGCCGAGTGGCAGTAAATTTAAATATAAAATATACAGTGCGAAAGTGCGGATTCAGACTAAAATAAACTGATGGAGGGTTATGTTATGGGAAAGGTATACGAAAAACTTACAAGATGTCTTGAATGTGTCAGAAAGCAGACCGATTTTGTTCCGAAGGTTGCAATAGTTCTCGGATCGGGACTCGGCAATTATGCCGACAATATCAAAGTGGAATGCGAGATAGATTATTCTTCAATCGAGGGATTCCCTGTATCGACCGTACCCGGTCACGCAGGAAAGTTTATTTTCGGATATGTAGACGAAGTTCCCGTTGTATGCATGAAGGGAAGAGTTCATTACTATGAAGGTTATGATATTTCGGACGTTGTTCTTCCCATAAGACTTATGGGACTGCTCGGAGCAAAAATAATATTCTTAACCAATGCTTCAGGCGGAATAAACAAAAGCTTCAAGGCAGGTGATTTCATGATGATCACCGATCATATCGCAGCTTTGTTCCCCAATCCTTTGATCGGACCAAACGTTGATGAACTCGGAACAAGATTCCCCGATATGAGCCACGTTTACGATGAGGATTTGCAAAATATCATCAGAGACAGTGCAAAAGAACTTAATATTGATTTAAAGGAAGGTGTCTATGTTCAGCTTACAGGTCCTTCTTTCGAATCGCCCGCAGATGTTAAGATGCTTGGTATTCTCGGCGCGGATGCAGTCGGAATGAGTACCGTATGCGAGGCAATCGTTGCCAACCACATGGGACTTAAAATTTGCGGAATTTCCTGTGTTTGCAATCTTGCCGCAGGCATATCGCCCAGACCTCTTACACATGAAGAGGTTCAGCAGGCCGGAAAAGATGCAGCACCCAAATTTGAAAAACTTGTTACAACAGCAGTCAAGAGGATGTCGAATATTTAATGGACCTATTTATTGTACTGATCTTTATTGTCGGTGCGCTTGTACTCGCAGCGGTAATAAATTCGATTTCCACACAAAACAGAATAAAAAGATTTATCGTTAAACTCAAGAAGAATTTCGGTAAGCTTGAGAGAAAAGAATACGATCCCGAAAAATACACTTCATACAGAGGTTATTTTATCAGGCATCTCGATGATGAAGGCTTCATTGTTGATGACATTACATGGAATGATGCCGAGGGAGAGACTCTTTATACTTCGATAAACAAAAGTTATTCCTCATGCGGTGATGAGTATCTTTATTACAGATTAAGACATATTGATATCGATACTTCAAAAGAGGAGAGAGACAGATTCATTTATCAGACAGATTCGCTTATTCTCGATGAAGTCAACAGAATCAAACTTCAGTTAAATCTTGCGACTCTCGGAAAGACGGGAAGGCATTCGGTATTTGAATACATTTCGCTTTTGTCCAAAGTAAAAAGAGTACCTCTTATTCTTTTTTACATCGTTTGGATTGTATATGCGCTTATCATTGCTTCGTTTTTTTACAATGTCACACTCGGCGTTTGTCTTACGATAGTCTGGATGATTGTATGCGTATTCATATATCTTTCGCACAAAAAGAGTGTGGAGAATTACATCACTTCTTTTGAATACATAGTCAGAACGATTATTACCGCAGAAAAAATCGCAGGATTAAAAGTTCCTTATTATGATAAAGAATGCGAAGAACTTTTAAAGCAGAGGAAAGAATTAAAAGGAGTCAAAACATCGTATCTTTCCTTTATTAAACAATCGAACAGAGCAGGAATTACCGATATGATGAGCGGCATGACGGCGATAATCAACTGTTTCTTTCTTATTGATATTTTCTTTTTCTACAAGATGTTAAAATATGTATGCGAGAAGGAAGATGCTTACGATAAGATATTTGAGATTCTCGGAAAGATTGAAACCCAGATAAGCGTGGCAAACCTGAAAGCCTCTTTTGATAACACATGCGTTCCCTCTTTTTCGGATGAGAATGTCATTAAGGGTGTGGATATGATTCACCCGCTTGTTAACAACTGCGTGGCCAATTCCTTTGAAAACAAAAAAGGTATGCTCATTACCGGTTCCAATGCTTCGGGTAAATCCACGTTTTTAAGAAGTGTGCTTGTAAATGCACTTCTTTCCGAGACAGTATATGTGGCTTGTGCCAAAGAATTCTCATTAAGACCTTCGCTTCTTTTTTCATCCATGTCTTTAAGCGATTCGCTCTCAAGCGGCGAAAGCTATTATATGGCTGAGATTAATTCGATTAAGAGAATTTTGGATGCAAAAGAAGGGGGCAAAAATATTATCTGCTTCCTCGATGAAGTCTTAAGAGGCACCAATACCGTCGAGAGAGTGGCTGCGGCGACGGAGATTTTAAGATATCTGACCGGAGAAAACATAATTACAATTGCCGCCACGCATGATATCGAACTGACATATCTTCTTGAAAAAGATTTTGACAATTGCTTTTTCAGGGAAGAAATCAGGAAAGACGAAGAAGACAAAGAAGATATTTATTTCTCATATAAGATCAATAACGGCAGGTCGGAGACCAGAAATGCGCTTTTGCTTTTAAAGATGAAGGGCTATCCCGAAGAGATTTACAAAAAAGCGGAAGGTCTGTCCAAAGGTTTTATGGATACGGGTAAATGGCAATATGATGAAGGTTAAAATATTTTCCGACGGCGCGTGCAAAGGCAATCCTGACGGCCCGGGCGGCTACGGAACACTTTTGCAGTACGTGGATAAAAACAATCAGCTACATGAAAAAGAGTTTTGCGGGGGTTACAAGGCAACCACAAACAACAGAATGGAACTCATGGGTGTCATAACGGGATTTGAAGCCCTTAAAACCGAGTGTGAGGTTGAGGTAGTATCGGATTCCAAATATGTGTGCGATGCTTTTAACCGGGGCTGGATATATTCATGGATGAAAAACGGCTGGAAAAAGTCCGATAAATCGGCTGTAAAAAACCGTGAACTCTGGGAGAGACTTCTCAAAGCGATGAACGGACACAAGGTAACTTTTTCCTGGATAAAGGGTCATGCCGGTCACAGGGAAAACGAAAGGTGCGATTTTCTTGCATCAAGCAGTGCGAAAGGCAGTGAACTTCTTGACGATGACGGTCTTTCAATGCTATCATAAGGTGTCAAAACTTTATATATTATGAGGTTTGTTATGTTCAGTTTATTTTTTTCAAGTTTATTAAGTTATCTTCTGGTGTTTGCCGTATTTGTGGCAGTTATTGCTGTAGCTGTCATTATAGGTGTTACTGCCAGAAAGATGGTTGATAAAAAGAAAAACAAAAATGTGTGAAACTATTGTGAATTAATCATTCTCTTTATAGTATTTGTATAAAAGGGTGATAGAATTCCAAATGGAATCAAAGGAGGATTGAAATGTCAAAAAGATTTGGATTAACTATTGCATTTTTGAGTGCGTTTGCGTTCTTTTGCGGATGGTACAGTTTTGCATGGATTGTTGTAGGAACAATTCTTGTACTTCTTTTAACAGATGAAGAGGTTCTTAAAAAGAATGTTCTTAATGCATTTTTCTTATCGCTTCTTTTCCTTCTTGCAGGATTTGTACTTACATGGCTTTCCAACAGATTTACCGGATTCCTCGGTGCACTTCGTGATGCGGAATGGATTAAATTCTTTACATATGATGTATACAATGTTGCAGTTAAATTTGATATTGCTCATTATATAAAGGTTATTCTTAATATCCTTGAATTCGTTCTTATGATTGTATTTGTAATCCAGTCATTCAAGGGAGACGAAGTGAAAGTTCCTTTGGCTAACAACTTTGCTTTGAAAGCAATGGGATTAATGCCTGCAAAGGCTTCAAAGGAAGACAAGAAAGCAGACAATGAAGAAGCAGAAGATAAAGCCGAGAATCCTTTGACAAGTGACAAGGCTACTCTTACAGACATTCCCAATAACGAGAAATAATCAATCAAAATTATAAAATGTAAATAAGTGGGGGAATTTTTTCTCCCACTATTTATATGTTAAGGCTTTGTGAGTTTTTTCATAAATTTTGCCAAATCGGTCAAAACCGACATTCATAAAAAGGAGATGTTGTAAAATGATAAAAGTTCAGGGATTATCAAAGATTTACGGCGAACATATTGCCGTAGACGATATTTCTTTTGAAGTAAAGGAAGGACATATTTACGGGTTCCTGGGACCTAACGGTGCCGGTAAATCCACGACCATGAATATTATTACCGGATATATCACGCCTACCACCGGTACTGTAGAGGTTAACGGTTATTTAATGGGCAAGGATACTTTAAAAGCCAAAAAGAGCATCGGATATCTTCCCGAGATTCCGCCTCTTTATCCTGATATGAACGTAAAAGAATATCTTACTTTTGTAGCTAAAATAAAAGGCGTGCCAAGAGCGGAACGCGAGGCTGAAATTGAGCGTGTCATGGCTGCTACGGATATTACTGATATGGCAAAGAGACTCATCAAGCATCTTTCCAAAGGTTACAAGCAAAGAGTCGGCATAGCACAGGCAATTCTCGGCAATCCCAAGGTTGTTATTCTCGATGAGCCGACGGTAGGTCTTGATCCCGAGCAGATTATCGAGGTCAGAACCTTAATCAAATCTTTAAAGGGTGAGCACACAGTCATTCTTTCATCGCATATTCTTTCGGAAATATCCGCAACCTGTGATGAAGTGCTTATGATAGCAAACGGCAGAATGATTGCATGTGATACAACCGAAAACCTTTTGAAGAATCATAAAGCAGTCAAGACCATCAAACTCAATGTTAAGGGCGACAAGGAAAAGATTGAAGAAGTACTTAAAAAGATTGACGTTGTCGATGAAGTTAAATTCATTGAAAATAAGGGTGAGAGCAGTGTGTTCGAAGTATCCTGCGATTCTTCAAAGGATGTAAGAGAAGACATTTCTTTTGCATTGTCCGACGCAAGACTTCTTATTCTTGAACTTACGGAGGAGACATCCTCTCTTGAAGATATTTATCTTGAACTTGTCAAAGAAGCTGATGAAGCTTATGAGGCTGAGATGAAGGCTATCGCCGAAGGCGCAGACCTTGATGAGGTATTCTCTGACAAAGAAGATGAAGAAAAATCAGATGACGCAAAGTCGGAAGATTCCAAAGATAATGATGAAAAAGAATCGGCTGACGATTCCAAGGAGGCATAAGAAAATGAGTGCAATTTTAGTTAAGGAAATAAAATCTTATTTCAAATCCCTCTTTGGATGGATATTCCTTGCGGTATTTACATTTTTCGAGGGTTCATATTTTGTAGCGAACAATATTCAGTACGGATCGCCTTACATCAGGGATTCGCTCGGACCCATGATTATTGTTCTTGTATTTATTCTCCCTCTTTTGACAATGAGAATTATTGCTGAAGAGAAGAGGCAAAAGACGGATCAGTTTTTAATTACCGCTCCTGTATCTTTGGTATCGGTAATTCTCGGCAAGTTTTTTGCATTATGTACCATCATGCTTATGGCTACAGGCATAAGTGCCGTAGGTGTAGGCATTATGTCGATTTACGGAAAGATTCCCGTGCTTGAAACGGTATTTACGCTTCTTGCGTTTTTCCTTTTCGGATGTGAATGCATTGCGATAGGCATGTTCTTATCAAGTATTACAGAGCATCAGTTCCTTGCGGCAATATTTACATACACAGTATATATTTTCACATTGATCGTTCCTGGATTTTGCCAATACATTTTCGGTGCGGACAAGGCTGTTTCGAAGATTATGAAATTTACCGATATTTATGCTCCTTTTGACGGACTGGTTTCGGGTGTAATCAAACTTTCGGATATTCTTTATATGATTTCAGTCATTGCGATTTTCCTTATTCTTTCATATAAGGTATTTGCAAAGAATTCCGTTCAGCTTTCCGCGGCAGGAAAGAACAGGTTCTTTTGGACCAATTTTGCACCTTTCCTTATCATTGCTGCAATTATCGGTGCAAACTTCGGATTTTCATATATCCCCGGTAAATATGTCGAGTTTGATATCACAAAGAACGGCTGGTTTACCATTACGGATGAGACAAAGTCTGTTCTCGACAGTCTGAACGAGGATGTAACATTGAATGTTATTTCCGGCAAGGACGATTGCGATGAGACCGTAGCTCATTATCTTAATTCTTATGACAGCTATTCAAATCATGTAAAGGTTGCATACAAACCCAGTTCACAGTTCCCCGGATTTGCTTCCAATTATACTGATTCGGCACTGGCTCCCTCATCTTTGATTATTACGATGGGAGACAAATACAGAGTAATTGATTACAATGATATGTTCCAATACACATATGATTACAATTACAGCATGAATATAACGGGATTTGACGTGGAAGGTCAGATTACAGCAGCCATCAGTTCAATGATTAACGGGGACAATGAAGTAAAGGTTTACTGCTTAAGCGGTCACTCCGAACTTGAACTTCCCACATATATTACCGATGCTCTTAAAAAGATCGGATATACATTCCAGGATTTCACTTTGTATACGGGCGATATTCCCGAAGACTGCGATATTCTTGTGATCAACGGACCTCAGTCGGATCTTGACATGGCTGAAGTTGAAACAATTCAAAATTATATCAACAACGGCGGCAAGGTATTCATGACCACCGCACTTGAAGAAACCAATTGCGAAAATTACGACAAGCTGACTGAATATCTTGGTGTTGAACTGACGGATGGTACAGTTTGCGAGGATGATTATCGATTCATGCTTTCGGCGGATATGCCAACATACATCCTTAATATTCCTTACAGCACATCTCCTTACAATATTGATGACAGAAAGATGAACTTCCTTGCTTATGCAAGAGGACTTAAATACGATGAGACAAATCTTCCCGCAGATGTAATCATTAATGATATCTTCTTATCAAGCGATGATGCTTATGCCAAGAGTGTTTCCGCTACAACAGAGAGCATTTCCAAGGAAGAGGGAGATGAGGAAGGACCTTTCAAACTCGGCCTTTACATCAAGAAACTCAATCAGGAAACAGGCGAATACGGTGAAGTCGTAGTTATCGGTTCAGGTGCTTTCCTTATGACAGATGCCGACAATATGGTATCTCACGGAAACTCCGATTTGTTTATTGATGCCGCAAAGAAACTTGTGGACAATTCACTTGTAGTCACCATTCCCGCAAAGGAACTTAATTACGATTACATCACCGTAAGTTCAAGCATGGTATTCTTGTATCTTGCAATTTACTGCGTGGTAGCACCTCTTGCACTTATAATAGCCGGTGTTGTAATTCTTATTATCAGAAGAAGAAAGTAAAATTTTATGGGAAATATTACCCTTTGGGATGCCGAATTGAATAAAGAATATACGGTCGAGAGCATCTTGCTTGAAAACAATGTGTCAAGACGTCTTGAGGCCCTCGGCATCAATGAGGGTACTCCCGTTACCGTTTTGACGAGGAAAAGATCGGGTGCTCTTATTGCCAAAATAAGGGGGACCAGACTGGCCCTCGGCAGACATATTACCTCCAATATTGAAATAAAGGAGGTGAAAAGATGAGAGAACATCCAAACGGTTTTCATGTTGCTTTCGTAGGCAATCCAAACTGCGGAAAGACAACTCTTTTTAATGCGATTACCGGTTCAAGACTAAAAGTTGCCAACTGGCCCGGAGTTACCGTTGAAAAGAAGGAAGGCAGCGTTGAATTTGAAGATGAAAAGCTCATCCTTATAGATACCCCGGGTATTTATTCGCTTTCCACATATACTATAGAAGAGAAGGTTACGAGAAAATGTATTCTTGATGACGATATTGAGGTTATCGTAAATGTAGTCGATGCTTCGAGTCTTGAGAGAAATCTTTATCTGACGCTTCAACTTCTCGAACTTGGAAAACCCATCGTCATGGCTTTGAACATGATGGATGTCGTGGAAGAGCGAGGCATGGAAATTGACTTGCACCGCCTTCCCGAGATGCTTTGCGATATTCCGATTGTTCCGGTTTCGGCCATCAAAAAAAGAGGACTTGATATTCTTTTGCATGCAATTATTCATCATAAAGATGCTGTTACTCTCGGTGATGTTTTTTCATATTCCGATGATCTTGAGGATAAGATATCAAAGCTTGAAGTCATCATGGCTGCAAAATACCCCAACCATTCTTCGGCAAGATGGCATGCAATCAAATTCCTTGAAGATGATGAGGAAGTGTATGAAGAACATCCCGTGGATGTCAGCGGTATTGTGGACAAGAGTTATTCAAGACAGATTATTCAGTCTAAATATTCTTATATAGATGACATTATAAAAGAGTGTCTTTTTTACAAATCGGCAAAAGAAGCCAAGACGGATAAGATAGACTCGATTCTGACACATCCCGTATTCGGTGTTCCCTGCTTTTTGTTTATAATGGCACTTGTGTTCCTTTTAACGTTCCTGCTCGGAGATTTTATCAAAGGATTTCTCGAAACATTCCTTGAATGGCTTCAGCAGACTGTATCGACGGGACTTGAAAATGTGCATGTTGCGCTTTGGTTAAGAGGTCTTATCGTAGACGGAATCATAGCCGGCGTCGGCGGAATCCTAACGTTTTTACCCAATATCGTCATTCTTTTCATAGCGCTTGCCGTGCTTGAAGATTCCGGTTACATGGCAAGAGTTGCATATGTAATGGATGGAATTATGGGAAAACTCGGACTCTCGGGCAAGGCATTCCTTCCGATGATTTTAGGATTTGGATGTACAGTACCCGCGGTTATGGCAACAAGAGCACTTGAGACAGACAAAGACAGAAGAAGAACGATGCTTATCACTCCTTTTATGTCATGTTCCGCAAGACTTCCAATTTATGTACTGTTTTCGGGATTGTTCTTTGGCAAATTTGCCCCTCTTGTAAGCTTTATGATGTATGTGCTCGGAATTTGCGTGGCACTTCTTACTGCATTTATAGCCAATCTTTTTGACAAAAAGAAAAACAAAAACAATCTTTTGATTGAACTTCCCGAATACAAGAGACCGAACTTAAGATCGATAAGAATTTACGTATGGAATAAAGTAAAAGATTATCTTACAAAAGCCGGAACCACGATTTTTATAGCTTCCATTATCGTCTGGTTTGTGCTTAATGTCGGAAGCAGGGGATTTGTACTTGAACCTTCAGAGTCTTTTGCGGCATCTGTTGCAAAGTTCATTGCGCCGATTCTTAAGCCCTGCGGACTCGATATGTGGGAGATAGTGGTGGCACTTATCGCCGGCGTATCTGCCAAGGAAGTGGTCGTATCAAGTTTTACGGTACTTTTCTCAAATGCACTTGAAGGAGCCAAGCTCCTTGAGAGCATAAAAGCCGTATATCCCGCATTTACGGGCGCCAATGCACTTTCGCTCATGGTATTCTGTCTCCTTTACACTCCGTGCCTGGCCACCTTAGCCACCATCAAAAAGGAGAGCGCTTCCTTGAAGTTTACCGCATTTTCCATTGTTTTTCAGATTGCGGTGGCGTTTTCAATGAGTGCTTTGGTCTATAACTTGGCTAGACTTTTATTTTAAGAAATTTTCTTCTTGAAATATATTCTGTTTTAAAGTAAAATTGAAATGCTGATAAATTTTGACAATTATTTATCAATTGTCATGATAATAAAAATTAATCTAGGAGGATTAAAAAATGGCAGTAAAAGTTGCAATTAATGGTTT
>DFEM01000185.1 GCA_002369155.1 Lachnospiraceae bacterium UBA3802
GGTAACGCACCCGGAAACGATATGCGTTTCTATTACGAGAGAGTTGAAGCCAACAGAAACTTTGCCAACAAGATTTGGAATGCTTCACGTTTCATCATGATGAACATGGGCGACGAGGAAGTAAAAACTCCCGATGCTTCGGCACTTGAACCTGTTGATAAATGGATTATTTCCAAACTCAACGATGTGGTTAAAGAAGTTACCGACAATATGGAAAATTACGAACTCGGTATCGCAGTTCAGAAGGTTTATGATTTCATCTGGGATGAATTCTGCGACTGGTATATCGAGATGGTTAAACCCAGACTCTGGGCAAAGGAAAATGAGACAAGCAGAAATGCGGCTCTTTGGACATTAAAGACCGTTCTTATTGATGCACTCAAGCTTCTTCATCCTTATATGCCTTTTGTTACCGAAGAAATATTCTGCAACCTTCAGAGCGAAGAAGAATCAATCATGATTTCTTCATGGCCTGTATTTAAGGAAGACAGAGTATATGCCAAAGAAGAAAACGACATTGAGATATTAAAGGAAGCCGTAAGAGGAATCAGAAACGTACGTACGGGAATGAATGTTCCTCCTTCAAGAAAAGCACAGGTTTATGTTGTATCCGAAAACGACAACATGAGAAAAATCTTTGAAGAAGGCAGAGTTTTCTTTGTTCCTTTGGCTTATGCTTCGGAAGTTATCGTTCAAAAAGATAAATCAGGTATTTCAGATGATGCGGTATCGGTAGTTATTGCCAACGCAAATATTTATATTCCTTTTGCCGAACTCGTCGATATCGAAAAAGAAAAAGAGAGACTTTTAAAAGAAAAAGAGCGTCTCGAAGGCGAGCTTAAGAGAGTTAACGGTATGCTTTCAAATGAGAGATTCATATCCAAGGCTCCCGAGAGCAAGATAAACGAAGAGAAAGAAAAACTTGCAAAATATACTCAGATGATGGAGCAGGTAGAGGAAAGACTCCGTAGTTTATAAAAAGAAAGCGGGGAATGTATGGGTGAGGAAAACAAACTGGATGATCTCGGGGCGTCCATAGCGGAGATTGAAAGACTTCTCGGAATGCGAGATGCTGCCGATGCTAATCCCGTCAAAGAAAATAAGAAGTATGGCCAGACTTATGTGCGTGTATCGAAAGATTTGCACGAAGCATGGCTTTATCTCGCACGACCCAAAGAGGGAGAGTATTATACCAAAGAGGAAATACTTGGTATTCTTGAACAGAACGGGGTTCGTGCGGGGCTTATTATGTCCAATATCATTGCCATGGTAAAAAAAGGTGTTTACGAAAGAAGCATCAAAGTTGCCATGTACAAAGACTGCGTCCAGGGGCAGAACGGATATTACGAATATGCAATAGACACAACCGAAATCAACAGAAAAAATCCCAAAATCAGGGAGGACGGTTCCGTTGATTACAATTCGGTAAATCTTTTCATAGGTATTTTAAAAGGTGATAAGATATGTACTTATCATCCCGCGATAGAGGGCGAGAGCGGATATCTTGTGGACGGTACCAGGATTGAACCGGCAAGGACCGCAGATCTGCCTACTCTTAAGGGAAAGGGTTTCAGATATGATGAAGCCACGAGAACCTATTATTCCGAACTGGACGGAAAACTTGATTTAAAAGACACCTATGAAATACAGATAAAAAATGTTCATCAGATTAAAGGTGATGTCAATCAGCTGAATCCGAAGATTGAATTCAACGGAGACATCGAAATTTCGGGAAATGTCGAGAGCGGCGTTGTCATAAGAAGCACACGTTCGGTTATGATTTCCGGAGTTGTCGAGGCAGCTGAGATTTATGCCGGAGGCGATATAGTCTTAAAGCGAGGCATTCAGGGCTCCAACAAAGCCAAGATTGTCTGCAACGGAAGCGTTTATGCCGATTTTATCGAGCATTCCGTGGTTAAGGCCAAGGGCGACATCAATTCCAATACAATACTCAATTCCGAAGTATTTGCCGACGGAAAAGTAATTCTTACGGGTAAGAGAGGAACTCTTATCGGAGGATACGCTCACGGAAGAAAAGGCATAAGCTGTGTAAACTTGGGCAATAATGTCGAAGTAAAGACGGTTGCTCATGCGGGACTTGAAACCAAGGACTACCTTAAAAACCAGGATGTCATGAAAAAGGATGTATATCTTCGTGACCAGCTTAAGGTAATACTTGAGAAAATGAATCATATTCTCGCCAAAAAGAAAGCGGCTCCCATCACAAAGGAAGATCTGGATGAATTAAACGCTCTTAATGCAAAAAAGAGCGAATTAACCGCTCAGTTAAAAGACAATATCCGCGAACAGGAAATAATTTCCAAAGTGGTTGAAGAAGCCAGATATGCGGAAATAAGAGTGGAAGAACATGTTTATAAAGGAGCGATTATCGCAATAGATGCATCGAGAATGCCTATACAGGACAGTACCAAATATATGATATATCGCGGTGTTAACGGTGTGATAGAAGGCAGCGTAATCGTAGTAAACTGATGAAAGATATCAAAGAGTGCGAAGAGTATCTTTTAAACATTCCAAAATTTAAGAAAAAGACCCTTTTATCGGACACTGTCAGATTTTACAATCTTTTGGACAAGCCCGGAAGGGACATTCCCAAAATCCATGTGGCAGGAACCAACGGT
>DFEM01000003.1 GCA_002369155.1 Lachnospiraceae bacterium UBA3802
TAGATATCCGGAGCATCGTTTCCGTTAAGAACCGTTCCGATCATATTGCTATAATCATCAACTTTTGTGTAAACCATTTCCACATTGGGATAATACTCGCTGAAACGGTCAAATTCTACTTCGAGTGCCTCAAAATTATCATATCCGCCGGCTATTGTAATATTGCAGCTGACGGAGGTATCCATGGAAGGTTTAAATCCTTCCTGCGCCTTATCGTTCGGCTTTTCGGGGCCACAGGCCGCCAGGCTGAAAGTCATCAATAAAGTTAATAATACGCAAATCTTCTTTTTCATATTTGTCATCTTCCTTCCCTGATTCTTCGAATTTCCCTTATAACCAGTTTAACATCTATGGGTTTTGCTATATGTCCGTTCATTCCGGCATCCAGGCATTCCGTAATGTTTTCCGAAAATGCATCAGCCGTCATCGCAACAATCGGTATTGAAGAAGCCCATGTATTCTCAAGTTTTCGAATCGTTCTGGTTGCATCCAGACCGTTCATCTCAGGCATCTGAACATCCATAAAGATTAATGTATAGCTGCCCTCTTTGGCTTCGCTCATCTTTTCAACGCATATACGTCCGTTCTCCGCACGCTCGGAAGTTATTCCGAACATGGAAAGCATGGCCGAAATGATTTCCCAGTTGATATCATTGTCTTCCGCAACAAGGATATTAAGTCCGTGCAAATCCGAATAATCATCCTCAGGTTCGACCGATCCCGATTCTTTTCCGATAAGATTGTTAATCTTGTCATAAAGCGTTGATTTGAAAAGCGGCTTGTTGACAAAACCGTTGACGCCGGCTTTTTTCGCCTTGTCTTCAATATCCGACCAATCATATGCGGAAATCAGCAGAATCGGAACTTTTTTGTCTATCTCTGAGCGAATCCTGTTTATTGTTTCGATTCCGTCGGTTTCCGGCATTTTCCAATCTATAATAATTACATCATAATCTCTGCCGGAAAGGTGTCTTTGTTCAATCATTTCAAAAGCTTTTGATCCACTTAATGCCTGCTCCACCGAAGCTCCGAGCGACTTTAATGTATCCGTTGTAGTCTGAAGCATGATTTCATCATCATCTACGATTAATATATCGATGGGGTCAAGTTTCATGTCTTCACGCTGCCTGTCAGCTACGGGTATATCCAGTTCGATAGTGAATGTGGTTCCCTTGCCCTGCTCACTCTGACAATCAATCGTCCCACCTATCAGTTCGACCATCTGCTTTGTAATAGTCAGTCCGAGTCCCGTTCCCTGAATGCTGTTGACACGGCTGTCTACCTGCCTGTAGAAAGGCTTATACATGTTCTCCATGAATTCCGAACTCATTCCGATACCTGTATCGGCTACCGCATAAATAAGTTTTATGCATCCGGGTGTATCGCTCTTTTCCTCTCGAAGTTCCACACTTACGCGTCCTCCGGGTTCGGTGTATTTTACAGCATTGGAAAGGATATTGATGTAAATCTGATTTAACCTGAGTTGATCGGTGTATAAATATTCCTTTTCCATTTGATTAATATGAAAACTGAATTCGATATTCTTTTCTTTAATCATGGGCTGCGAAATATTCACAAGGTTCTCAACCGTTTCAACAATGGAAAATGTTAACGGACTCAGTTTAAGTTTTCCGCTTTCCACCTTGGATATATCCAAAATATCATTGATTAATGTCAAAAGATGATTGCTTGCAAGACTTATTTTCCTAAGACTTTCCTTTGTTGCCTCAACATCTCCCGGATTTTTTTGCGCAAGTGTCGTCAGCCCTATGATTGCGTTCATGGGAGTACGAATATCATGTGACATAGTGGAAAGAAAATCGGTCTTTGCCTTATTGGCCGCCTCAGCTTTTCTGGCCGTAATCTGCAGACGTTTGTTAATGTAACGCATATAGAAAAGATCGGAAAGAAACAGAACCAGCAGACCGACGGAAACAACTCCGATTAGTGCCCAGTTGCCATTTTTTACTTTAAGGTCCTTTGCCGGCACAAGACCAAGCATGATCCAACCCGCATTGGATGAGATGGGTGTGAATGCAAGTATGCACTCTTCTTCATGAGAATTAATCATGGAGACGGAGCCTGTAGATGAAGTAATCCTGTCGAAGAGTTCATTCGAGGATTCCGGATCCGTCGGATTATAAGATTTGTAGAATTCGAAAAAATCAGAATTTTTGAAATTGTATCCCTTTAGGATATAATCGCCGCTTGCATCTATCATTGCCAGCTCGGCGTTTACAAGTTCAGTCTGCGGAAAAACCCATTTTTGTTCCAATGCCGAAATCGGAACCACCCTGAGTAAAACCGCATCTTCAGATAAACCTGTTTCGGGATTATATAATGAAATAATATTGCAAAAGGCCAGTGACTGCTCGCCGTTCATCGGATTGGTGTAAGCACGGGTTATATTAACCGACTCTCCTATTTCTTCAATCCAGTCCAAATCACCCAAGAGATTCAAACGCTGATATGAAACATCATATTCATCTTCTGTACCGAGTTTCGGACGTGTTGAAAGACCTGAGAGCGTGTCAGTATCAATCAAATGTGCGGATGTATTCTTAATAACATGCGAAGAACGTATATACTCGGTCGCTTCTTCCATAGTCATATTATTATTGTTAATATAACGCGCCCAAATATCACATATGTTCTGTTCACCCTGAAGATAATTCTCAGTCACTTGCTCCATGGTGACCGTTGTATCCACAAAGTGTTCTACCTGCCTTAAGTATGAATCCCTGCTTTCGTATTTTGAATATATAACAACAAAAATCAATATGGCAGCAATGATAACCACATTGATTATGCTGATCAAAAACTTTTTCATATTAATCACCCACAAACGGACTCCTCATTCACATATATAAGTATAACACTTACTTTAAATCTTCACCATATGCAGACTGTCGGGAACTTAAAAAAAACAGTCGAAATTATAATCTTTCGGCTGTTTCTCTTTTCACGCGATATTTTTATTCCAATGAATTTCTTTTATCGAATTTTTTATAAGCTTTCGCCCACTTCGATATTTCTTTTTTCATGGCATAATTGTAGGTATTTTCTCTTCCGAGATTTTTGTAAAGTTCATATCTTTCCAAAGATAATTCTCCGCTTGACAAAGCTGCTTTGATTGCGCAGCCCGGCTCGGTATCATGTCTGCAATTGCTGAATTTGCAGCGGCTCTCGAGTTCCACAATATCGGAGAAAGTTTCATCGATTCCATCCTGTGCGTTTGCCATTCCGACTTCACGCATGCCGGGAGTATCTATGATTGTAACACCGTTTGGAAGATCTATGAGTTTCCTGTACGTGGTCGTGTGTCTTCCCTTGTCATCGTCTTCCCTTATTTCGGATGTCTTCATTACTTCTTCCCCGATAATGGAATTGATAAGTGTTGATTTTCCCGCACCCGATGAGCCCATAAGGCAGATGGTTGTTCCGGGAATCATATACTCATTCAGTTCATCAAGGCCGATTCCGTAAATTGCGGATATTGCATGTACTCTCACTTTATCGGATATGTCCTCCACTTCTCTGACAAACCTGCCCGGATTGGTGCTAAGGTCCGATTTCGTAAGTATTACGACGGGTGTTGTTTTGCCCTGCAATGCGATGCTTACATATCTTGCTATACGGTTGTAGTTATAATCTTCGTTAAGCGAAGTGACGATAAAAAGATAATCCACGTTGGCAGTCATATACTGCATAACTCCCGTTTTGGCCTGGTCCGGTCTTTGAAGAAAACTTTTTCTCTCGCAAACCGAAAGTATTGTGGATTCACCCTGTTTGTTCAGTAAAAATGTGACATAGTCACCGACTACCGGAAGATTCTCTGCGTCTTGTTCATAAAAACTTCCCTTAAGCTTTGCCGGTATTTCCTTTTCGAAGAACTTAATCTTATAACTGTTTTTGCTGACTTCCGATATTCTTCCGAGTTTTTCGACATGAAGCCACTGACATGATAATTTCAGGGGTTTGTAGTAGGGAAAGTTCTTTGTAAATTCTTCTACCTCTTTTTCGTCATCACATTCTTCAAAAATCGGTGCCTCGTAAAATAATCCGTGAATTTCTTCAAAGCCTTCATTAAGCGGGAATGCCATGAAAGCCTCCGAATTTCCGAAAGCCGGATGATGAATGTCAAAGTGATCGCAGGTTACAAAACCGTGCTTCGGATAATAATCCGGTTCGCCGCATATAACGATTCCTTTATATCCTGCTTCTTTTGCAAGCGGTATTGTTTCTTCCAAAAGAAGTGCACCTATACCCCTTCCAAAGCATGTCGGTTCCACAGCGAGCGGCCCGAATGTCAGTACTTCGTTTTCTTTGTCACCGTCCACAACCTTTGCTTTGGAATAAAAAATCGCACCAACGATTTTTCCGTCTAACTCTGCAACACGACTGAGTTCAGGCAGATATTCTTTTGCACCTCGAAGCTTGTTAACGAGCAGATGCTCATTACAGCCCGGCCCGTGCAGATTCCAGAATGCACGCATGGTCATGTGTTCGGTATTATAATAATCTTCTTTGTTTTCTTTTCTGATAATTATATTATTAATATTCAATTCTTTGTCTCCTTTTTTCCTATAAACATTAACGCATCTTACAGTATGGAGACCTTTTTTGACGGAAAACTGCCTGAAATTAGGCAAAAGAAAACCGTGACTTAAAATGCCACGGTCTGATATCAAATAATCCTGTCCATAAATGATTAAAGGGCATAAACCGAGGTCATCATACTGTATTCTTTTACATTATCCAATTTTACGACACGCATTAAGATTAACCTCTCTTTCCTTTAATTTTTTACTGCTGAAAATATATCACATACCTTCGTCGGAGTCAACAATTCTTTTTATTCCATTGGTATTTTGCCAGATTGACACGTCCGTCAATAACTTCAACACCTTCGGCTTCCAAAAGTTTTGCCTGAGCTCCGCTTCCACCGAAAGCAAATTCTCCGGCAAGTTCTCCTTTGGCATTTACCACACGAAAACATGGAATATTGTCGGGGTCAGGGTTTTTATGAAGTGCGTTTCCGACAGCACGTGCCATCTTTTTATCGCCTGCTGCCTCGGCAACCTGCGAATATGTGGCTACTTTGCCGTAAGGGATTTGCTTGACTGCTTCGTAAATTCGCTTTGACGGGCAGTCACTGATAAGGTCATAGCTCTCGGCAATCATTATTTTAATATCTTTATCCGGTATCGAACCGTCAAGAATTATCGTATTCCAATGGTCCTTGTTTTGATGATATCCGGGTGTTACCGACTTGTATATGTCCCTCCAGAAATACGCTTTCTCGGGATCGACTTTTACATTGAGATTGACAAACCCGTCCTTTTCATATGTCCAAAGAAATGCCTTTTTATTTCCTTTATATCGAACAAGCTGCCAGTTCTCATCATGAAACGGCGCATCCTGATAGGAGTCCGGAAAAGACAAACCGTATTTTAATGCTTCTTTTCTTGTTTTCATTTTATACCTCTGCAAGAAGATAAAGTACGTGAAGATTCTCTGTTTTCTTTAGGAAATCCGAATCTGCTTTGAACGCTTCCACGAGATAATCAAGGCGTTCTTCATTTGTCTTATTCATGACAATTAACCCCGTACATTTGCTTACCTTTATTAAAACAGTTTCTCCTGCAGATCTATCCATGATTCCTGCGGCACTTCATGTATCACATCACCATCCATATGATTTCCGATTAAAAAAGGAGATGCAGGGTCATGCATTTTATGCTGTTCAAATACGGTTTTTGCTTCGGCATTAGCATAACAGTATTTGCAAAGATGCATGCAGGTATTGTATGCTCCTATATCACAGGATAAGTAACAGGCGCATTCCGCTCTGGCGCCTTTTTTCTTTGGTGCATTCAGCCTTTTTCCGATCGCCTTTTCGTAATCGCTTATCTTCATGCAGCCGCTGCAGTCAGCTCCGTACTTGGCAAGTTCATCACCCTCCGCACAAGGCTTAACCGTCATCCCGCATTCGGAAGCAATTTTAATTATTTCTTTTCCGAGAGTTATTCTGTCTTCTTTTGATACCTCTCTTGCTTCGGGAAAGTTTTTTCTGACCTTCGGATAAAGATCTATAAAACTGATTACCACGGTATCAGTGTATCCTTTAAGGCTTTCCGCTATTTGTCTGAATGCGTGTAAATGATACTCCGATGAATATTTTTCGGAAAGAAAAATCGGATCATATCTCCATCCCACGGAATTCACTCCCACCATATCCGATAATCTTTTAAAATCTTCAATGAGCTGATGTTTATCGGGTACATTCGGCTCAATATCTCTTCCGTACGGAGTCAGCGTAACAAACCAATACTGACCGAAATCTTTTATTAAATCCATGTACGGAAACATGGGTGCCGGATTCTTGGTGCAAAATCCTATCACGTCAACAACGGACGGATCAAGTTTATATTTACTCACCTGACTCGGATTATATGGGTTTCTGACCAAGACAAAACCTTCTTTTATTCTGTTTGAAAACCACTCGGCGTAGAAAGCCGGGATATCGGTTCTTTGTCCTGTATTAATTATCATTTTCGTTTTTAAGAGACAGTTTCATCTCTTCCATGCCAAGTTCCGCAAGTCCCGTCGATGCAAATCCAACGGACTCATATAAACCTTTGGCTACAGAATTGCCCGGTGTTACTCCGGTGTAAATACTGTCGGGGTTAAAAGTATCTTTTACGAAATTAATTCCAAGTTTCAATGCCTGTCTTCCGTAACCTTTATTCTGGTATTTTTGATCAATCATGAATTCCCAGAGCGTATAATATCCTTTTAATTCATAATACCCCATCATTATAAATCCGACGAGTGTTTCGTCATCGTATACTGCAAAAGGATATGCGGTCTTTGAATATACATATGCTTTCGCAAGAGATTGCGCATTACTTATAACGAATCTTTTCTGATTATCACTGACTTTAAGCGAGAGCACATCGTCTATATTGTCTTTGTTTATTTCTTTTAAATTTACCATTAAAATACTCCATTATCATTAAGCCATTTGACGGAATTTTTTAGCGCTTCTATCGTCTTGGTTTCCAAAACACATCTTGCATTTCTTTCTTTGGCAAGATTAAGTCTGTCAAGAAGATCGATTTCTCCGTCTCCCAGTGCCAGATGATTCTTCGGCGGATTCTCTTTGCCATCGTGAATGTGAAAATGAATCAGGTTATCCACATGTTCCTTTATAAACGGTACATCTTTCTCACCTATTCCTTTTGAATGACCGATATCCCATGTAATGCCAAACACCGGACTTTCCAAAAGAAACTCGATTGCCTTTTTCTCATAGTCTCTGAATCCATCTGTGTTCTCGATTGCAATCATGATATCACTGTCGCCAATCCATTCTTCGCATTTATCTTTAAATACGGCAAACGATTTCATATATGTGTCAAAATCGCGATCATACATCTGAACCTTTCGGTCGGGAAGTGTTATAAATATTCCGTGATGCATATGCATGTTTAAAGTAAGCGGCTGACTTACATCCCCATACTTATCTCGAAGACATAAAAGTTTCTTCGTCACCTCAATAGAGCGTCTTACCGTCTCAAGATACGCATTCGATACAAGCTTATTAAAATCCGCTATATTAAGATTCTCATCCAAATGAATCGTGTAATAAATTCCCGCTTCTTTGGCAAGGCTTTGGAGTCTTTCGGTCTCTTCTATTTTTTCAACCTGATACTCGGGAAAATTCATATTCAATTCTATAAATTTGAGTCCAAGACTTTTGCAAAGATTAACATTATCTTCCACCGTCTTGTTTTCTATAAGTGTCGGCATTCCGAATTGCATGTCTTTTCTCCTTTTTTAAAACTATTTCGCTTTCACCGTTGCTTTGCTAATTATCAAAAGCATCAGGATAAGCACTGTCGGGAAAATAAGTCCGACTCTCATTCCGACTCGAATATTATCCCCCGCAAACTGCGTGACTCTGCCGACTATTGCCGGTCCTATGCTGCCTCCAAGGTCTCCGGCCATCGCGAGGAGAGCAAACATCGCAGTACCGCCTGTTGGAAACGTCTTTGAAGAGATGCTTATGGTTCCGGGCCACATTATTCCGACGGAGAATCCGCAGAAAATACAACCAATCAGTCCCATGACGGGATTGGCGGAAATCGAAGCCATAAGGTAACACGCCACGCACAAGGCCCCGCTTCCGATTATAAAAGATGTAAGTTTTATTTTATTTCCGTACTTACCGTAAATCACACGGCTTATTCCCATGGTAACGGCAAAAAGGCACGGACCCAAAAGGTCGCCGATTGTTTTGCTTAATCCAAGTGCAGCTTCAGCATAAGCAGATGCCCACTGTGCCATGGAGATTTCCGATGCTCCCGCACATACCATAAGGCATATCGAAACCCAGAAAAGCGGCTTCTTTGCGAGCTGTCTTATGCCCATTCCCTTTCCTTCTTCGACTATGGGAACTATAGGGCAGGTCGCAAAATTAAAGATGTTTATTGCGGGAACCAGTGCCCAGATTACGGCAAGCCATTTCCATGCGTTCATTCCAAATATTGCAAAAAAGGCTGTTGAAATAACGATGGTTCCAACCGAGCCCCAGCAGTAAAAAGAATGCAGAAGGCTCATGGTTGCCTCTTTGTTTTCAAACGGACATGCCTCTACGATGGGGCTTACCAAAACCTCTATGAGTCCGCTTCCGATTGCATATATCATGACACTTATTAAAATTCCGACAAACGCATTCGGAAGTAAATCCGGCAAAAAGGCAAGTGCAATCAAACCTGCTGCCGACAAAACTTCAGATGCCACGATCGAAATTCTGTAACCGATCTTATCCACGAATTTGGCGCAAAAAAGGTCCACCAAAAGTTGCGTGAAAAAGAAAACAGTGGAAATTAAAGCAATGTTTCCAAGCGATATACCATAGTCTCTATGAAATTTTAAGAATAAAAGCGGCGCAAAGTTCGCTGCTATAGCCTGTGTTATAAAGCCAAGATAACAGGCTGTTTTGGTCTTTTTATAATTGGGCATTTGTTACCTTTTCGTAATTTGAATCTATGAGTTCTATGATTTCGCCGGTCTTTTTAAAACCTTCCAAGAATCTTTTGTTTTCTTCTTTTATCCAATCTAAAGAGCAACCGCTGTCGTCTATTCTTGACTCTATATCCGAAGCGTGATTTCTGATTTCTTCGAAGTGCGCGTCAATATATTCTTCTGTCATTGCAAGACAGATAAACTTTATATCCTTAAGGTATTCGTCATCAAAATCCTTTCGCCAGTCGAAAGGAATATAGCAGCCTTCGACAATAAGATTCTGTTTATTCTCGATAACGGTCTTAATCATTTCCCTGACTATCGGCCAAATATAAACCGTCATTTCTTCATCATCTTCAGGAGTAAGAGATGTGTTTCCGCTTCTTATAAGTCCCATTTTAAGATGGTCAATCGAAAGATACGGATATTTATATTTTTCAAGCATCCTTTGGGCCAGTAATGTCTTGCCTGTATGGGATGCGCCCGTGATTATTATAATCATAAATGGTTCCCTCTTTTATTTTCCTGTAACCTTTCTGCAGACTAAAAGATATATCTCATATCCGTATATCTTTTTTCTTTGTCTTTAAATCCGAGCTTTGAATAGATTGGATAGCCTTCGGAAGTTGCGCTTAAGTCGATTCTTCCGAGCCCTGCTTCCCTGCCGTAATCAATGAGGTTTTGTATGAGTTTTGTGCATATGCCTTTTCCACGATATTCAGGTTCTGTATACACACTCAACACCTCACCATAAATGCCGTTTAACAGAATTGAATTTGCAGGCATTTCGATAATATGAAGGTATGCTGCTGCAACAAGTCTTCCCTCTGCTCTGGCGACAAATGCCACAAGTTTTTTCCCGAGTTCTCTCTCAAAATAATCGGGAAGCTGTTTTTCCATTCCTTCTCGTTCTTCATCTGATACAGAGCCGAAATCATCTATCATATACTGAATTCTTAATCGTATAAGTTCCGATATATCATTCAAATTGGCAGTATCGTATGTTATTTCTCCGCAGTCAGATTCTTCGTCCTTAACTTGAGGTTCATTGCTTCTCACGCTCTTATACAGACTTATGTGCATATCGAGGTCATTAAACCCGTTTTTATGATAAAAATGATAGGATGGTTTATCGTTATCTGTTTGAAGAAAAATACCTGCCAACCCTTTTTCGCGGACTTTTTGTTCAATAAGTTCCAGAAATTTAGAACCGATGCCCTGTCCCTGATATTTGGGAGCTATACATAGCTCGTCGATATTATAGTTTGTTCCTTCCCACCAATGGTTGATCCTTCCGACAGACATGCCTGCCAGCTCTCCGTCAATCATCAAGCCGTAATTCAGAGCATTATAAGCCTTTGATATATCTTTAATATACTCATTTAACTGCTTCGAATCACTCCAGTCATCGTTCCACGGTTCCCCGGCAAAAGCCTCTTTATATAACTCTGCCATCTTTGGAAGGAAAGACTCATCCAATTCAATCAATGTTATTTTTTCCATTTTTTCTCTCTTTTCAACAGATTTTTTCTGTTTTCCTCCTTAATGTGTCCTTTCCTCACCCGACACCTCATATGCGGTGTATTCATGATCAAATTCATATCCGAGTTTTTCCGCCAAACGAACCGAATTCATATTCTGAGCATCCCAACTCGGATATAATCCTTCATCAAGGCAGTGCAAAATCAGTGCAGCACATACAATCGTCGCAAGCCCTTTTCTGCGTTCTTCCTCAATTGTATCAACCTCTATCTCGATTCCTT
>DFEM01000055.1 GCA_002369155.1 Lachnospiraceae bacterium UBA3802
TCAATGACGTAAGGTACTAAACTCATATCGTACTCCTTAAAGGACCGAAATTATTCCTCGGTCTTTTCTTCTGTTTTTTCCTCAGTCTTCTTGGCTCTGCTTCTGGTAGTCTTCTTGGGTGCTTCTTCTTTAGCTTCACCCTCAACCTTAGCTTCTTCTGTCTTTTCTTCTTTAGCCTTCTTTGAAGCCTTAGCCTTTGCAGACTTTTCTTTAGCGTTATCTCTTACAAAATCAAGAGCTTTCTGCATTGCAAGATCTTTCTTCAAAGCATCTACTCTGTCGCCTGCGATGGTCTCTCTGACTTTGTCTTCTTCCATATGATAGTTTTCAGCAATCTTCTTGATCTCCGCATCTACATCGGCATCAGTGATTTCAATCTTTTCTGCCTTTGCAACAGCTTCGAGAACAAGCTGTGTCTTAATCTTCTGCTCAGCCTGAGGCTTAATCTGATCCATCATGCTCTCAGCTGTCTGACCTGTATATTTGAAGTATGTTTCAAGATTCATGCCCTGATACTTTAATCTCTGAGCAAACTCGTCAAGCATTTCTCTCTGAGTTGTAGCAAGCATCATATCGGGAATCTCGATTTCGGAAGCTTCGATTACTGCGTTGATTGCAGCATCTTCCTTTTCCTTCTTTGCATCGTCTTCCTTCTTGTCTGTAAGATTCTTCTTTACGGATTCCTTGTACTCTGCAAATGTATCATAGCTTGAAACATCGCTTGCAAAATCATCATCAAGCTCTGCAAGCTGCTTCTCTTTGATTTCATGAATCTTTACCTTAAATACAGCGGGCTTTCCTGCAAGCTCTGCAGCCTGGTATTCAGCAGGGAAAGTAACATTGACTTCAAATTCGTCATCCTTGTTCTTTCCGATAATCTGATCTTCGAAAGTATCGATAAAGGAATGTGAACCGATCTCAAGATTGTAGTTCTCACCCTTTCCGCCTTCAAATGCAACACCGTCAACAAATCCTTCGAAATCGATTGTAACAGTATCTCCATTCTGAACAGCTCTGTCCACGCTTACGATTCTTGCAGCGTTCTGTCTTTCTCTTTCGATAGCTTCGTTAACTTCATCTTCCGTAACTTCAACAGCAATCTTTTCTACTTCAACACCCTTGTACTTGCCGAGCTTAATCTCAGGCTTAAGTGCTACTTCTGCGCTGAATACGAAAGGCTTGCCTGCTTCCATCTCAACAACTTCAATCTTGGGAGCGGAAGCGATTTCCAATTCCTTAATTGCCTCATCATATGTCTTTTCATATGCATCGGGAATGATTATATTAGCGGCATCCTCAAAAAATACCTCTTTGCCGTACATTTTCTCCACAACTTTTCTGGGAACCTTTCCTGCACGGAATCCGGGAACCGAAATTTTCTTTTTGTTTCTCTGATATGCTTTCTCACAAGCCGCCTCGAATTCCTCCGCGGATACGTCAATGATAAGCTTAGCTAAACTTCCTTCAAGCTTTTCAACCTTATAACCCATTTTATATAAATCTCCTTTCAAAAGTGTGATTATCGCAGTCAATTGAGTATTATAACATAATCACATGTTTTTGTAAAAGAAAAAGTTGCTTAAAACTGTTTGTACACTACACTTTTCAGTAATTCTTCGCTTGTTTCTTCTCCGAGAATAGCTTTCACTATCTCAGCGGCAAAAGGTATCGCCGTGCCGAGCCCTCTTGATGTGATTATATTTCCGTCTCTTACAACTTCTTCCTCAGGAACGAAAGCACCTTTCAATTCACCCTCAAGCGCCGGATAACAAACTGCCGCCTTGCCGTCCAAATAGCCCTTGTGTCCAAAGATTGTGGGTGCCGCGCAAATGGCACAGATAAGCTTTTCCTTACGATAAAACTCGTCAAGTCTGCTCATTAGATACTGATTTTCCTCGAGTCTCTTTGTGCCGGGCATTCCGCCGGGAAGAATCATGCAGTCATATTCATCGAAGTTGATTTCGGAAAGCAGGTAATCGGCTTTTACCTTAATTGCATGACTTCCGCAGGTTTCTATCTCGTCTCCCGTCGAAATCATATCGCAGGTTATCTTTACTCTTCGCAAAAGATCCACTACAGTCAAAGCTTCGATTTCCTCATATCCGTCCGCCAAAAATACAGCTGTCTTCATATGTAACCCTCCGTGTTTTCTTTTTAAAAGAACTGCCGCGGCACCATTTACCCGGCAGTTCTTTAATAATTTTACTATTTCTTTTCGTTAATGTAAATCTGAAGTCTCGACTGAATGATTCCCGCTACTTCCTTGGCTGATTTCTGGCCTTTGAAATAACCCTGAGTCTCTTCGTCGACTATCTTGTTTAATTCCTCATCCCATGAATAAGTGGTCGTTACATGAGTAACAAATTCCTTAATCTCAAGAGCCTTTTCCTTTTTGATGGGATCTACGGCAACGGGTGTATTTCCAATCCAGAAAGTCTCGTCATAATATTCCTTGTTACCGTTTTCATCCACCCAGAAAGGCTTTTGTGTCGAAAGCTCAATCATTTCATCCATCTTCTTTTCCAAAGAAGGGAATTCGCCCTGGTTTTCTTCGTAGTACTCATCCGAGAAACAGGAAGATATGAAATCCCATGCTGCCTCTTTGTCCTTGCACTTATCGGAGATGCCCATTAAAGCCGAGGGTCTGAGTATCGTGCCTTCACTTCCTTCTATGGGCAATCCCAAAAGAACAGTCTCTTCACCGAATCTGTAATTGCAGTTCCAGTTGTAATCCCTGAAGGTATAAAGGTAGGAATAATTGATTAAAGCTTTATCCTGTCTGTATAAATTGTTATACGCATCGTAATCGTAATCTTCCCAGAAATCTTCGGGGAATTCCGTCATATATTGATTTGAATACTCAAGAATCTTTACAAATTCATCCGAATCGAAGTTGCATTTTCCTGTTTCGGGATCGAGGAATGCATCCATGGAATAACTCATAAGCTGATTGAGCATATCCTGTTTGGTATATTCTTCTCCGAACGCTTTCTTTCCTGTCTGCTGTTCCCATGCAATGATATCATCAAATGTCATTCCGTCTTTGTAGTTTGACTTTTTGATTTCGATTGCCTGAACTTGAAACGTAGGAAATACAAAATAAAGTTTTCCGTCCTTTGCAAAGGCATTCTGTGCATTGTATACCAAATCTTCTTTCTTGATTCCACTGCCGTTTGCCATTAAAGGAGTAAGGTCTGCCATCGCACCTTTGCTGATAAGATTAATTCCGTCAGCAGGATCGGGTACGATAATATCCGGAGCATTTCCGCTCGTTAAATCGGTATTGAATCTCTTTTTTCCTGCTTCCCAGTCATCGGGAGTGCTGTATTCGGAGTAATCAATCAGTTTGATTCTGTACTTATCGCTGTTTTTGTTGAATCTCAAAATCTGTCTCTGAATTGAATAATTGCCGTATACGCTTCCGAGTGTGATGATTTCTTTCTCAACCACCTGATCTTCAGGAACCTTTTCGAATAAAGCAATTGTGTTGTCAGCCGTACAAGCAAACGATTCGGCATCCTTGAAACACATATATCCGAACATCGAATCGGGATCTATATCCGAATCATAGAAGTTGCAGATTTCAACCGCGTCCTTGTCGCCATCGTTAAATCCCTTTATTGAAGAAGCGGTTTTATAAAGATAATCATAACCTTTTCCGTTGATTATATTCTTGCCGGAAAGCATTTTATCAAGATCCGGATTGTCTTTTACATTTCCGTTCTTGTCAACAGTATGAAAATGATAATCATAACCTGCATCATTCCATGTTTCCATTGCATAACAAAGTTCACCTTTGGTATTGAATAATGCGGTGGAAATATAGGATTCACCGTCAGCAGAAACCGATCCTTTTGCATTTTTGTTTAAATCTTTGTCATATGCATCGATTGTGGAATCCGAAACAACATAAACATTTCCTTCGGTATCTACAAGTATGCTTCCGACATAATAATATTCTTTGTCTGATACCAGAGTTACATTTTTGATTTCCTCACCCTGAGGCGAATACTTTTTCAAATAATAAGTCTCTTTGTCATTTTCGTAATCATAAAAAGATGTGCAGATGTAGATATTTCCTTCTCCGTCAACTCCCCATCCGTTTCCGGAACGAAAATACTCGTTTGTGGGCAATTCGATTTCCAGATATGTTGCATCGTTTGCATTTGTGAAAGTTGCGATTTTTAATGTTACGTTACCCTGTGCAATATCTCCGTCAAAATATTCCCCTTCTTCGGGGTCAAGGGGCTCTTCTGTCTCGATGTCTTCTCCTTCGATGCCTTCGTCTGCGTAATTTTCTCCTTCATAGGGTTCAAATTCGCCGCCTTCATATCCTTCGGGGTAATTGTAAATCTGTGCAACTGCATAATATTTGCCGTTGGCAAAAATCAAACCGTCAACATATTCAAAGCCTTCGGGAGTAAATTCCGCAGTCTGCTTAAAAACAGCACTCTTGTTAACCTTCTTTGCTTCTTCTACTATATTAACGTTTGTTCCGCCGCCGTTATTATTGTTGTTTGCGTTTCCGTGAATAATGCCGTTAAGTATGTCTTTGGGGTTTAATGAACATCCCACCAATGACAAAACCATAGCCGAGCAAATTGTAACGGATAACAGTTTTTTTAATTTCATATTGTGTCTCTCCTTTCGCGTACTTTGTTAATTATATAACAAATAATCACAAAAGTATAGTGCAAATATTATATGTCTGTCCTTTTATTGTCTGTTTTGTGCCGATTTATCCCTGTTTATCGGCCAATATTATCTTTCTCATGGCTTCAACTGCAATTTTTACGGAAGCTGAAGTATCCTCGCTCATGGTCTGGTCGAGTCCCGCTTTTTCCCTCTCCTGATTCCATATAACATGGAAGCAGGATCCTGCACGGCACTTAAGTGCGCTCGATACCACAAACAAAGTCGAGGATTCCATTTCGGAAGCCTTTACGCCCAGTCTCTTCCAGGATTCCCATTTTTGCAAAAGTTCATATGACACGGGACTCTTCTCGGGTGAATGCTGTCCATAAAATGAATCCTTGCACTGTACCACACCGACATGTGTATTTTTGCCGAGTTCTTTTGAAGCCTCGCGAAGAGCATTGGTTATATCCAGATCTGCCACAGCGGGAAATTCAATCGGTGCATATTCAAGTGAAGTATGTTCATATCTTATGGCACCGGTCGCAACCACTATGTCTCCCGATTTCACATCCAAATCTATACCGCCGCATGTACCCGTTCTTATAAAAGTATCGGCGCCGAGGTTATGCAATTCTTCTATCGCTATCGAAGTGGAAGGTCCGCCGATACCCGTCGAACATGCCGTAACCTTGACTCCTTCAAGATATCCTGTATATACATTGAATTCTCTGTTGTAAGCAATCTGTTTTGCATCATCGAAAAGTTCGGCAATGGCCGGTATTCTTCCCGGGTCTCCCGCCAGAATAACATACTTTCCGATATCTCCCTCAACACAATGAATATGAAACTGCTTTTCAAGTTCCTGCATATTTACCTCCAAATTATAAATTTTAACCCACAATTTAATTATAGTCATTCAGACTTTATATACAAGTATCGCAAAAGCAAAAGCGATGATATAAAAAAATCCGAAAAGCCCTAATTGCTATAAGGCTTTTCGGATAAATAATTTGATTGAATTTTTTCTGTTTGGGATTTACATCATCCCCCAAAAATTAATGCTTCTTTGTTGCAATTTCGTCTTTGATCTTTTCGATGAACTCGTCGAACTTAACCGTTACAGTCTCCTGCTCACCGTGAAGTCTGAAGGAAACATTTCCTTCTTCGGCTTCCTTCTTACCGATAACGGCAATGTAAGGAACCTTCTGAATCTGTGCTTCTCTCATCTTGTAACCGAATTTCTCGCTTCTGTCATCGGATTCTGCTCTTACGTTTGCATCATACAATGCATATAAAAGTTTCTTTGCATATGCATTGAGTTCTTCGTCATCATTTTTGATGGGAAGAATCTTAACCTGTACGGGAGCAAGCCATGTAGGAAGGTTGCCCTTCGTCTCCTCAAGAATGTAAGCCATGAATCTGTCGATTGAACCGAGGATTGCTCTGTGAAGAACAACGGGTGTCTTCTTTTCCGAATCAGCATCAATGTATGTAAGTTCGAACTTTGCAGGTAAGCAGAAGTCAAGCTGACATGTTGAAAGCGTGATTTCGTTTCCGATAGCGGGCTTAACATTTACATCAAGCTTGGGTCCGTAGAATGCAGCCTCACCGATTTCTTCCGTATATTCGATACCGATTTCGTTTAATGTCTCACGAAGAGCCTGCTCTGCCTTATTCCACATTTCATCATCGGGATGATACTTCTTTGTATCGGCAGGATCTCTAAGTGAAAGAACGCATCTATAATCCGTAATGCCGAAATCTTCATATGTTGAGAAGATAAGATCGCATACACCTTTAACTTCATCTTTAATCTGATCGGGTGTTACGAAAATATGTGAATCGTTCTGGCAGAAATGTCTTCCTCTCTCGATTCCTTTAAGCGTTCCCGAAGACTCGAATCTGAAGTCATGAGCGATTTCAGCGATTCTTATCGGAAGTTCCTTATATGAATGAGGTCTGTTTGCATATATTCTCATGTGATGAGGGCAGTTCATGGGACGAAGTACAAAGTTTTCGCCTTCAACTTCCATCGGAGGGAACATGTTCTCTTTGTAGTGATCCCAGTGACCGGATGTCTTGTAAAGGTCAACAGTACCTATGCAGGGAGTAAGGACATGCTTGTAACCAAGCTTCTGCTCTTTTGTTCTTATATAATTCTCAAGTTCCTGCCATACAAGATAACCGTTGGGAAGGAACATGGGAAGTCCGCGTCCTACCAAGTCATCAGACATGAAAAGATTCATATCCTTGCCGATTTTACGATGGTCTCTCTCTTTTGCTTCTTCAAGAAGTTTAATATGCTCTTCAAGTTCTTCGGGTGTGGGGAAACATACACCGTAAACTCTCTGAAGTACCTGGTTTGCAGCATCACCCTTCCAGTAAACTCCTGAATGCTTAACCAATTTAAAGTTACGGCAAAGCTTAACATTGTCTACGTGAGGTCCGCGGCAAAGGTCCGTATAATCGCCCTGATCGTAACAGGAAATGTTGCCGTCTTCCATGTTGGACAAAAGATCCATTTTGTAGGGATCGTCTTTAAAAATCTCAAGTGCTTCTGCTTTGGAAATCTCACGTCTGTAAATCTTAATGCCGGACTTTGCAATCTTTTTCATTTCTTTTTCGATTGCAGCAATATCTTCGTCATTAAGAACAGCATCACCCAAGTCCATATCATAGTAGAAACCTTCATCCACAACAGGTCCTACCCAAAATTTAGCATTGGGATACAAATGCTTTACAGCCTGAGCCATCATATGAGCACATGAATGGTTGAGTACATGTAAGTTTTCGTCTTCTTTGAAATTAACCATGATTCTTCTCCTTATAATAATCTTCCTAAAAATATTCTTTCTAAAATCTAACAGGGATGTTTGCACTGCTCACGCGCGGGTCGCATCCGACAGCAGCCGGAATTATCCATTTGTGACCCTGTACATAAAAAAATCACCCATAATATCCGATTGGATACTAAGGGTGCCATAAGCACGGTTCCACCTTAATTTTTCACTCATTGAAGTCTTTAACGTAACTGCACGGAGACGCTTACTTGATTCTGCGTTCGGCTCCAAAGTGGTCTTCATGTCAATCCGCACCGGCAACTCTCAGCAAATGCTGCCGTCTCTGTGAGCTTTCCTTAACACTACTCTCTTTTTCACAGCCTTTAAATATATTCCATATAATAGTAAACATAAAGTTTTTTGTCAATACCGCCTTGTGTGTTATAATTAAATAAATTTTCAAAAATCAAAATGCAGACCAAAGAGAATTATATGATAAATTTTAAAAGCGTAACCTTAGCCGATAAGCCCTTAATCAACCGATATCTTCGTGAGTTCGGTTCTTCTTCATGTCAGCATTCGCTTTACCTTTTGACAGGTCTTTCCATGAAATACGGTGACGAATATGCCATCATTGACGATTGTCTTTTTATCCACCGAAGCAAACTCGATACAAAAGGAAAGAGAGTTTATCTCGCTCCTCTCGGTAATATAAAAGACAACTTTAAAAAATACATCGACATTCTTTTCGAAGATGCCAAAAGTTATAATGCAAAGCTTGAGTTTTTTACGGCAACGGAAAGATTCAAGGTTTTGCTCTTCGAAAACTATCCGGATGTATTTGAGTCAAAAGAGTCGAGAGATTACGATGAATATATTTACGACACGGAAAGCCTCGGCGTTCTTTCGGGAAGACCTCTTGCACCGAAAAGAAACAGGGTCCGCGCTTTTTATTCATCCTACGAAGGACAGATTCGTATCGATAACATAACCAACGACAATATAACCGACGTACTTCTTTTCCAAAAAGAATGGATTAAAAACAGACTCGAAGAAGAATACGACGAAATGCTCGAACGCGAAAACGAGGCCATCAAATTTTATCTGACCAATTATGACGAACTCGAATTCAGAGGAATAGTTGTATACATCAAGGGTACCGTTGTCGGATATGCCGCAGGAGTCTCACTTAATGACGAATGCATGGATGAGGTAATCGAGAAAGGCAGAAAAGATATTGTCGGCATTTACCAGCTTCTTTGCAATGAATTTGCTCTTCTTTGCTGCAAGGGATATAAATACATTAATCGCGAAGAAGATCTGGGTGTTGAAGGCTTAAGACGTGCAAAGACATCATATCAGCCACTTTTTATGCTTAAGAAATATATAATAAACGAAAAATAAAAGGATTAAAAATGTTATCCGGTATATTAAAAAAAGAAGACTGCGCTTCCTGCAGATTCTGTTGTGCTTTCAAAAGAACCTCGCTGTGGGAAGTACCCGTGTTTACCAAAGAAAATATCGAATCAATAAAACAGAATCCCGATTTGGATTCTTCCGTTTTGAATGTGACGGAATCGGATGGGTATATAAAAGCGACTTATGATTTGAGCAGCAATTACAAAACAGACAATCCGCTCGAAGAAGCCCCCTGCCCTTATCTTGGCAAGAACGGATGCATCTTATCCGACAGCGAAAAGCCCTGGGATTGTAAAATCTGGCCTTTAAGGGTTATGAATAAAGATAATGAAAAAGTCATTGCCCTGACCCCTACCTGCCCTTCGATTAACAAACTGGATATTAACGACGTAAAAACTTACGTTGACGGAATTCGTGATGATTTATTGGAATATGCCCTGGAACATCCTTTCCTTGTAAAGGAATACCGGGCAGATTTTCCGATTGTTTAATATATAATCTATTTTCTTTTCAGGAGGAGAATTTTATGATTAAACTCAAAAAACTGTCAGCCTTTATTCTTACGGGAATGCTGACAATTTCATTAACAGGGTGTCTCGGAAGCACAAACGACCCCATTTCAGGCGTCGATTTGTCAAATCCCGATCCCAAGATCAATGACACTCAGGCTGTAACAGACGTAACTTCAACAGACGCCGGTGACAGTACAAATAATTCAGGTGATGTCTCAAGTGAACCTGATGTGACTGTTGAACCTGAAGTAAATGTTCCCAAAGTCCAGTCAGGCGAAGCTGTTTCTTACAAAGGTTCAATTCTTTTCAGAGAATACCATCCTTTCCAGTTTAACAGTAACGGCGTTTTCGGTGAATTTTCCAGAAATGATTTTGCCTATTCTGCTGCCGGAAGTTTATGTTCATTCGATCCGAAGAACCCCGAAAGCGGTGCGACAGAACTTTGTGAAGATACAGGATACGGTAATTTCTATTTGATTGACGGCAAAGATTTATATTCACAAAAAGCTGTTGAAGGTGAGGATTATACCAGAGTTTATACAAGCGTATACAAAACGGATTTAACCACGATGCAATCCGAAGATTTGTGTTCGGGAAGCATCCTCGGTTTCTCTCCGGACGGAACACATTTTTGCGCATATGATTATTCTCTTAATCCTTATCTTCAGCATTATTATATTTATGATACAGCCGACACAAGCAAAGAGGCTGCTCAGTTCGTATCAGACGATAATGTTATTTTCCTTGGCATGGATAACGAAAACATATATGTTCTTAACGAATCTGATTCTTCGGATTCTTATTATGTTACACAAATCGGATTTGACGGGCTTGAGTACTGTCTGATCGAATGTGATTTTAACTCCTTAAATGACCAGTATATTGCCACCTATCCTGAATTTTACGGAAACATTAATTTCACCGAAGACAATTTTACTTTCACAGTAGACTTTTATGAAGGAACAGGTCATTTTTACTACAGCAGTATCGATGTGACCGTACCCATCGCCAAAGACGGCAAACCTTCATCCACTCCGATATATGAAACCAGAATGGTGGATTCAACAAAATCAGAAGAAGGAGAAGATCCAAACAATAGTCTTCCCGATTCCATTGCAAAGTTCGAACAGTATCCCGAATATGAATCGGCACGAGGTTTTGCAAAAGTAATCCAGTATTACAACACCTTTGATGAAGGAACTTTCTTCGCAATCGCCGATTGCCACAGAGATCCCATGGAAGATATCGGATGGAGAGAAAACTATTATCTTCTTAATGTGGAATACTGTTTCGTTCCTGCATCGGAAAGAGAATATACCGTAATCGATACCATGTTCGATCAGCTCGGCGCAAAAGGAAATCTTTCCAATTATGAATACGATGAAGTAATGAATACAATGTATGTATTTGCTGGATTCTTTGAAGATGCAAATCATAACCTCGAAGGTATTTATTACGAGCCCGTTATGATTTCCGGTCCCGAAGGCCCCATCGAGGAAAGCTATTTTACTTATGTTACGGAATTTGCAGACGAATTCTATTTCGAAAGTCCTCTTGAGGATAACGTTCTCGATGATGAAAATTTCGTTGTAAGCGGCCTTGACGAATTCACAAAATACATCTTCGAACTTGAACCCGAATACAGACCCGTAAAAAATTCAGAGTACGATTACGAAGGTTATCTCGTTCTCGGTAATCAGGATTACAATTTCGAGGATCAGCCCGTTTACATTTGCCATATCGGATTTGACAGCGAAGGTCATGTTTCATATATAAGACCCGTAATATTCGAATAAGTTTCTAAATAAAAAATGAGCAAGCCTTTTCGGGCTTGCTTATTTTTTAGGAGATTAATATCGTGTTAAACCTGCATATTTTAAAGCCTTGTATGCACTGTTTTTTGAAAAATTGAGCT
>DFEM01000176.1 GCA_002369155.1 Lachnospiraceae bacterium UBA3802
TCCTGGATGTACGGAAGGGATCAGTATAAAGACTCCATCGATCATGCGGAAAATCTGGCGGATCCTTCTTTGGGACTTAATCTTGACTGCATCAGAAGTAACATCATTCTGAATACGGATGACGGTTCTCTTCCAATGGTACCGGTTTTCTCAAACACTTACGGAATGCTTGTGAACAACACTCTTTTTGAAAAAGAAGGGTTAAAAGTTCCGACAACATATAAGGAGCTGATTGAAGTATGCAATGCTTTTCGTGAAAAAGGATATGAAAATCCATTAATGGGCTTTACTCAAAAAGAAACAACGTCAATCTATACGCTTATATCATATCCTTACTTTTGCAAAACCGTGACAGATGATGCAAAAGCTGTTGAAGAACTTAATTCGCTTGAGTCGTCGGCAGGTGAGTATATGAGACCTACGCTCGAGATGATTTCGCAGTTTATGAATGAAAACTGTATGGATATAGCCTCCTGCGATGAGATAGAAAACAACTATGATGCCGTTATCCTTCGATTTTTTGAAGGTGATGTTCCGATGATGGCATGCTCGGGCGATACTGTTTCCGGAACCAAAAAACGCGAAAGTCGTTCGGACGCATTTATAGCAAATCCTTTTTCTTATACATTTGCACCCATTCCCATGTTTGATGAAGGAGCAGTTTTCCTAGATATGTCCAATCTTCAGTTTTCAGTCAACAAGGACAGTTCCAATCTGGATATGGCCAATGAATTTATGCGCTTTTTGATTACATCCGGAGAGCTTAGTGAGATGGCTCAAAACAAAGGCCTTATGTCTCCGACAAAGGATTTATCTTTTAACAACATGTACGCAGCATTCGGTGCCGTACCTGAATCCCGCATAGTTTCGCCGGAAGAGATAGGATTGACGGATGACGCTGTTATACAGTTAAGAATGGCAGTTTACGGTGTCGGAAGAGGAGAATTGACAATTGACGAAGCAATAGCCGGCTACGGAAGCTTTGAACAGTAATAATGCAGACATAAAACTGAAAACAGTGGCTGAATGTCTGTCAAAAGGTAAGATCAAAAACAAAAAAGTATACAGAATCGCAGGAGACGAGTTCGCAATTCTTTATCTTGGAAAAAAGGAAGAAGATGTCGGAATATTTTATTTATTATGCATCCTTTAATATCGTTGGCGTGATAATTTTCGGTATCATGCTCGGACATGATTTGCTTGGTGTCGACAGACAGGAAAAGCAGGTCAGATATGATAATGTTCTTATAGCATTTATGCTGTATTTTATTTCCGATTCAATCTGGGCGGGAGTGGATTCAGGGCTTTTTCCTGCCAATAAGTTGAGTGTTCTCGGAACCAATTTCCTAAACTTCTTTTTGTCTGCATACATTACATATACGTGGATAAGATATGTTATGGCGGTGGAAAAGGTTAAAAACAGAGACAGGCTTCTGAACAGATTTTTGATACTGTTGCCCGTACTTCTTTCAATAGTCGTTATGGTGATAACATATGTTATTAATCCCAAAATGCTTATTGATGAAAATTTTAAAACAACAGGTTTATTTGATTTCCTCTTTGTTTGTGTACCCTATTTGATTTTGATAGTGGTAATTATATACGAATTAAAAAAGGCTGTCAGGGAAAATGATTCGATAGAAAAGAGAAAACATTTGTATGTCGGTTTCTTCCCGATAATGGTTGTTCTTGGCGGATTGCTGCAGATATTGCTGATGCCGACACTTCCCGGTTTCTGTTTTTCCTGTACGATTTTCATGCTGATTTTCTTTATACAGTCTCTCGACGATACAGTTTCCACCGATCCCTTGACTAAGCTTAACAATCGAGGTCAGCTGAATCGTTATGTTTCGCAGGAGAGCAATTTAAGGATTGAGGGAAAGCAGACCTATATCATCATGATGGATATCAATTATTTCAAGCAGATCAACGATACTTACGGCCATTCTGAAGGTGACAGGGCATTGATTATTCTTTCAAATGCTTTGGTTCAGGCAGTAAGAAGTAAATCTATGCCAATGTTTCTGGCGCGTTACGGTGGGGATGAATTCATCATAATAGCGCATCCTCGCGAAGAAAGTGAAATTGACAATCTGAAAAACAGTATACGCGAGATTCTTTCCGACTTATGTCAAAAAGAAAATAAAGATTATGTTATTTCGGTAGGAATAGGTATTGAAAAACTGAGAGAAGAAAATGACAGTTTTTCCAAATGCATGCAAAGAGCAGATGCAAAACTCTACGAAGATAAGGAAAGATGCAAGAAAGAACTGAAAGGTTATTCATAGAATGTAAATGTATGTTTGCCTCGCATCTTCGATTCATACATTGCCTTGTCGGTTCTTTCAAAGAATTCTGTCGTGTTTTGGGCACTTTTTCCGCTTACGATTCCGGCGCATATCGAAATGGCCGGCAATCCGTCATCGGTTTTTTCAAGTTCGGCATTAATTTGATTTATCTTTGATTCGATAAGTTTTCGTTCGATTTCACCCGTATGAGCAAAGAACACAACGAATTCATCACCGCCGATACGGCAGATACAGTCTTCGCTTCTGAAGACTTTTTTTAATGTTTTGACAACTTTTATTAAAATCTTATCACCGGTTTCATGACCGTAGGTGTCATTGATGCTTTTGAAGTTATCGAGATCAAAAAGCATCATATAAGTATTCTCCATATCGATTGTCGAGAGAAGATAATCATAGCCGGCACGGTTAAAGGCTCCGGTAAGTTCATCATGAGAAGCTTTGAAGTTAAGTCTCTCAAGGCTTGATTTGTTTTTCTGATAGATTTTGTTGTAGGCGTTTGCAAGATAACGCAATTCTCTTGAGCCTTTTTCGGAAATAGGTTCGTCTGATTTAATCTGCTCGATGGCCTTAAGAACGGGATTAATTGCCAGGATGGATGTGAGCCCCATAATAACGAAGATTAATACTGCCTGGGCGAGAATGGCCACGCGGGTAATACGTATTCCAAGATTCAGTTTATCAAGTTCAGCAGATTCGGTGTTTTCTGAAAGTCTATCGATTGACTCAAGGCTGGCTTGCATATTTTTTCTGATTTCATCTTTTTGATCATAATATGAATCACCCAAAACCAGTTCATTGGCACGCCTGATCTTATCTTCAGCAGAAAGAGTCGCATCTTCTTCACTCAGTTTTATATCCTTAAGAACATCGGGATATTCGGTATATCCTTTGGCTTCTATAACCAGACGCATGGCATAGTATTCCTGATCCATGAGTTTGACGGAACTGTCCATTGCTTTTTGAAGATCAATGAGGGCTTCTTTTGTGTCATCATTCATGGCCATTTTCGAGATGGCTTCTTCACGTCTTTTGGATTCGAAAGCCTCAGTGAAATAATTATCAAGAAAAATGATATCTCCGTTCAAAGTAAAGCGCTGAACCTGCTCGGTTAAATAATCCGATGCATTCATAAGTTCCTGTGCGGCGCTTTTAAGTTCCGTGTACTGGTCGTAAGCTGCTGTGACACGCGAAAAAGTCCGGGTCAATCGAAATGTGAAAAAGATGATTGTACCTGAAAATATGAATATTATTAAAGTCATCCAAAGGTGAAGTCTTCTGTGAGATATCCCTTTTTTACGATCTTTACTCATTTTCTCTACCATAACGTCCTAAAGCATTTACGGTAAGTATTATAGCACTAAATAAAAAAAGTGACATTTTGAAATTTAAAAAAGGTTTTGATTCGTTAATTCGCTAAAACAGGGTGAATAAACCTCTTTATTATTTTTGGACTGAAATATATTTTCCTTTTGGGGTAAATATAATGAATTATAGTTGTTTGAGGGTGCAAACAATACTAATAAGGGTAAGGAGAGGAAGATATGAAACAGAATAAGGGGTTTTCACTGGTAGAATTAATTATTGTAATAGCAATAATGGCTATTTTGGTCGGTATCATAACACCGGTAATGATTAAGTACATTGAAAAGACAAATATTTCCGCGGACACTCAACTTTGCGATTCGATTCATGAGGCATTTGTAATAGCGATGTCCAATCCTGATGTCATAACTGATGATGTCAGTCAGGAGATGCTCTTTGGTTCAGGCGGATTACTTGATCCTTCAGCAGGGGGATCTCGTTTGGACATTTACGGATCAGGAAGTTCGTGGGTAAACAGCGAATTTGCCAAAGAGGTTACGGATATAGTCGGTGTTGATTTGTTTACCATGGGTTGCAATCATAAGCAGTACCTTAAATCTAAAGGGGCAAGGGATAACGGTATTATTTGTGTAGTACCCAACAGTACGGGAACCGATTGTGCGGTTTACATTGCATGGAGCAGCCGCAATCCGGACGAAGCAGCAGAGAATTACACGGGTTCATATTCCGGAATTGAGAGTTCCAACGTGATTTTCGTTAAATAAAGAGAATAATTAACTGAAAAAGGGAGTCCTTTATAATTTCTTTAAATCCGTTAATACCCAGTCGTCGGACAATAATTCATATTCGTTGCCGCAACCGGGACAGATCTTGTTTTTCATTGCATTGAAACTCTTTCCGCAGGTGGGACACATGATTTTCGTAACGGAAAAGTTAAAGTTAATGGGAATATCGGTTCTTCTTTTGAATGTTGCATTTAACACGGGATGCGTAGATTGCACTTTGTTGTCTTTGACGGATAAAACGTCAAAGTAAGCGCTGATTTCTACCGTCACCGTGTTATTTTCTTCTTTGAAATCCTTAAGTCCGAAAATTCCGGCGTAATTCAAATCAATAATATCTTTCATTTCAGGAGAAAGCGCCTCACCTTTGTAGCAGGGAAGTTCACGCTCATCCTTGGCATATACCGCGGTTTTAATTAAGGAAATCGCTTTGTTTTTAAAGTACTCATGCGAAAAATCGGGAGTTATCTTTTTCATCCTGCTCTCGAAACGCCTTCCGGCTTCTGCGGTTCCCATTCTGCCAAGGTCGACGATGGCACGTGCTATTTTAAACAGCAGATGGAGAAACAAAAAGAGCAAAAAACCGTATCCGATTCCGGCAAAAGGTCCGAAAAGGAGTTTACTCTTCAAATCGTATGACAAATCAAGATGAATCAGGTTTTGAAAATCGGGATTGAAGATGAAAATATATGAAATTATTGTGCAGAAAAATGCACATATCGGCCAGTAAACGGCCAGCTGTTTTTTGGTAATGCCCACTGAATCAAAGAAATAAAAACCGGTCACACTGGGAAAAAGATCATCCATTTTATATTGTGTTCCACAGTAAGGACAGCCGTTTTGAAGTTCTGCAACGGTACCGTCTGCTCCGCAGTTGGGGCATATATAAGGCTCATTGTCGGGATGTGACCCTGATATTATATCCGTAACAGTCCCAAAGAATTCATTACGCAAAGTATCTTTGTAGAGCAGTTTTCCGTTTTTGCTGATAAGTCTCTTGATTTTGAAAAGTCCGAATCCGACGCTGCTCGCATAATGTTCGTCTTTCCAGTCTGCCGTATCGTAGAAGATTTTGTCTTCCGGATTTCTTCTTGCGATTTCATATTCAACATCAAGTCCTTTTTCTTTGATTCGTTCATTTTGAAGATTCAAAGTAAAACTCAAATCATTATCTGCAAAAGGAATTGTCTCACCCTTGCTGATGGCTTTTCCGAGAGATGATGTGAATTTCTCAAGTTTTTTCTGATAAGAAGTTCTTATTGGTCTTGCCTGAATATTTCTCCCCATTTTTACCCCCTCTTTATATCACAGAGAAACTATTTATCTTCTCTTGCACATTGAATCATCGGACTTTGCTGCAATTCAATTCTGATTTCCGGTACATCAACACCGAGCGAAATCAGGTTCTTTCTTGCATTTGTTAGAAAAGCAGCGGAATTCTCTGCGCTGATGTCTGCTGTACAGTTTTCTGTGCTACCTGCTGAATTAAGTTTAATGCCGATTTTATTTAAAACATCGTCCAAAGAAGCTTCTGCTTTCAATGCTTCCAACACGCTTCCAAACTGAAAGTAGCCGTAAACCATTACATTATTCATCTGATCTGTTTCCCAGATGCGACTGTAAAAAGATACCAGATCATCACCCTCGGGAACAGGAGAGGGAATCTGATTTAAAATATTCGCGAGACGCTTCTTAAGCAACTTAAGACGCTCGTCTTCTCCCATATATCGATAATAGGCTACCGCCAAAGAATTGACATACATCTCTTCATCAACCTTTGACATTTGGACACCGTATTTTTCTATTATGCAATGTCCCATCTCATGAACGAGGTTGTACCAGTGAAAGTATAAATCAAAATAAAATTGAATGTCTTCTTCACCGAAAAGCATTCTGTATCCCTGCTTTTCTTCTTCATTTCCGGTTTCATATTTTCCGGACATTATAATGTAGTTCATATTTTAGAAATCCTTTTCGTAATCTTATCTAATAATATTATAGCATTTTGCAGCATTGCCTGAACAGAAATTTGACACCGGGGACTGGGTTTATATGTCATTTCCTGTTGTCCCTGCAGATCAGTAAAAGGCGCAAGTTTGTTTATAATCATTTTTGCGGTTGTAACGAAACTGCATGTCACATATAATATGTTTAGAATTATGTGTGCGAAAGGAGCATTTTTTATGAGAAGAAGATATGTTTCTGCTCAGTAGTCTGAGCTTAAAATAATAATGAATCGTAAGCTCAGATGAATCCTAA